>JBGSTN010000499.1:0-1762 GCA_041736455.1 Burkholderiaceae bacterium
TGTTGCGCGCGGCCTGCACATCGATGCCCGAGTCGCCGACGTGCGCGACCAGCTGCATGTCGGTGACACCGAGCCGCTCCGCCACCGTGTGCAATACGCTGGCATGCGGCTTCTTCTGCGCGAGCGTATCGCCGCCGATCAGCAGTTCGAAGCTCGACGCAAGGCCCGTGGCTTCCAGCACGCGACGTGCATGCCGCTCTTCCTTGTTCGTGACGCAGGCGAGCACGACGCCCATGTTCCGCAGTTCCGTCAACGCATCGAGGCAGCCGGGAAAGGGCTGCGCCGATGTGCCGGTGGTCTGTTCGTAATGCCGATCGAATACCGGCATCGCCGATTCGATCGGCACCCGCGCACCACCCGGCGCGGTCCGCTCGAGGTGCGCCAGCAGGCCCACCATCAGTTCGCGGGTGCCGTGGCCGATCAACCCGACCACGACCGCGGCGGGCTGCTCCGGCAGACCGAGGCTCGCCAACGTGAGATTGGCGGCCGCGACGATCTCGTCGGCAGTCTCGACGATGGTGCCGTCGAGATCGAAAGAGACTAGCGTGACACCCGACATGTGCAATCGCTCAGCTGATCGTTTCGAGCACACGCTCGGCGACCGCGTTGGCGGTGATGCCGAAGTGTTCGAAGAGTGCGGGTGCGGGCGCCGATTCGCCGAAGCCGCTCATGCCGACCACGGCCGAGCAGCCGTAGTCGCCCCAACCGCGCATGATGCCGGCTTCGACAGCGATCCGCGGCTTGTCGCCGAGCACCTGCTCGCGATAGGCCTTCGTTTGCCGATCGAAGACGGTGGTCGAAGGCATCGAGACGACGCGTACGGCAACCCCCTTGTCGCGCAGCTGAGCCTGCGCGGCGATAGCCAGCGACACTTCCGAACCGGTCGCGATGATCGTCGCCCTGGCGTTCGCCGCGTCGGACAACACATAGCCGCCTTGCGCGATACCCGTTGCACCGTCGGCAGTGCGGGTCTGTGCGGGCAGGTTCTGGCGCGACAGCAGCAAGGCCGAAGGCCGGTCGCCGGCCTTCAGCGACTCGCACCAGGCCACGGTCGTTTCGACACCATCGCAGGGCCGCCAGACGTCGAGATTCGGAATGAGCCGCAGCGAGGCGGCATGCTCGACCGGCTGGTGTGTGGGGCCGTCTTCGCCGAGACCGATCGAGTCGTGCGTGAACACGTGGATCACGCGCAGCTTCATCAGCGCGGCCATGCGGATCGCGTTGCGGCTGTAGTCGCTGAAGGTGAGGAAGGTGCCGCCGTAGGGGATGAAGCCGCCGTGCAATGCCAAACCGTTCATCACGGCAGCCATGCCGAATTCGCGCACGCCGTAGTTGATGTGCCGCCCGCCCGCATGACCGGCGCGTACCGCCCCGCAACCCGGGAAGTCGGTGAGATTGGAGCCGGTGAGGTCGGCACTGCCGCCCAGCATTTCGGGAACTTTCGGTGCCAGCGCGGCGAGCGCCTTCTGCGACGCCTTGCGTGAAGCGATCGTTTCGTTGGCCGCGGTGACATCCGACAGCGTGGTGCGCGCCAGCGCATCGAAATCCGCCGGCAACTTGCCGCTGACGCGACGCTCGAACTCGGCCGCGAGATCGGGATGAGCCGCGCGATAGGCGTCGAAACGCTGCTGCCATTCGGCACGCTGCCTGGCGCCGCGTTCGCGCGCGTCCCATTCCTTGGCGATGGATGCCGGGATCTCGAACGCTGGAGAATCCCAGCCCAGTGCGGTGCGCGTCTTCACGATCTCGTCGGCGCCGAGCG
>JBGSTN010000510.1:0-6054 GCA_041736455.1 Burkholderiaceae bacterium
CACGGCGATTGCGGCGATCGTCCTTCTCACCAGCCGCCTCGCGCTCGACGACGGCAGGCGGATCGCCGACACCCAGATTCTCGCCGTTGTAGATCCAGACCTTCACGCCGATGATGCCGTAGGTCGTGATCGCCTCGGAGAATCCGTAGTCGATGCTCGCGCGAAGCGTATGAAGCGGTACGCGGCCTTCGCGATACCACTCGGTACGGGCGATTTCCGCGCCATTCAGACGGCCGGCGCACATGATCTTCACGCCCTGGGCGCCAAGCCGCATGGCGTTCTGCATCGCACGCTTCATCGCACGGCGGAACATGATGCGTCGCTCGAGCTGCTGGGTGATCGAATCGGCAATCAGCTTCGCGTCGGTCTCGGGCTTGCGGATCTCTTCGATGTTGACGTGGACCGGCACGCGCATCATGCGCTGGAGGTCGACCTTCAACTGCTCGATATCCTCGCCCTTCTTGCCGATCACGACGCCAGGCCGTGCCGAATAGATCGTGATGCGGGCATTCTTGGCCGGACGCTCGATGAGCACGCGACCCACCGAAGCGGTCTTGAGCTTGCGCTTCAGGTACTCGCGCACGCGCAGGTCGTCATTGAGCATCTGTGCGTAGTCGCGGCCCTGCGCATACCAGCGCGAGCTCCAGGCTTTGGTGACCGGCAGACGAAAACCGATCGGATGTATCTTTTGTCCCATGAGGCTCTCAGTCTCCGACGGTGATGAAGATGTGGCAGGTCTGCTTCTCGATGCTGGCACCGCGCCCCTTGGCACGCGCGCGGAAGCGACGCAGAGACGGCCCGCCCTCGACCATGATGGTCTTGACCTTGAGCTCGTCGATATCGGCGCCATCGTTGTGCTCGGCATTGGCAATGGCGCTCTCGAGCACCTTGCGAATGATGGTGGCCGACTTCTTCGGCGAGAAAGCAAGCAGATTCAACGCTTTCTCGACCGGCTTCCCGCGGATCTGATCGGCGACGAGGCGGCCTTTCTGGGCCGAGACGCGCACGCCGCGCAGGATGGCTCGTGTTTCCATCGTTGGCTCCTCAGCGCTTGCCTTTCTTGTCGGCAACGTGACCCTTGAACGTCCGGGTCAGGGCGAACTCGCCCAGCTTGTGGCCAACCATGTTTTCGTTGATGAACACCGGCACGTGCTGGCGTCCATTGTGTACGGCGATCGTCACGCCGACGAACTCGGGCAACACCGTCGAACGACGCGACCAGGTCTTGATGGGTCGCTTGTCGTTGGTGGCTACTGCCGCATCGACTTTCTTTTGCAGGTGGGCGTCGACGAATGGCCCTTTCTTGACTGAACGTGTCATGGCGGTCCGTTATTTCTTGCGGTTGCGGCGCTGGACGATCATGCCGTCGGTCCGCTTGTTGGTACGCGTCTTGTAGCCCTTGGTCGGCTGACCCCATGGCGACACCGGATGGCGGTTACCACGCGTGCGGCCACCGTGCGGGTGATCGACCGGGTTCATCACTTCGCCACGCACCGTGGGTCGGATGCCGCGCCAGCGCATTGCACCGGCCTTGCCGATCTGGCGAAGGCTGTGCTCGCCGTTGCCGACTTCGCCGACAGTGGCGCGGCAATCGATGTGCACCCGGCGGATTTCGCCGGAGCGCAGTCGAACCTGCGCATAAATGCCCTCGCGAGCCAGCAGTCGGGCCGAGGTGCCTGCCGAACGGGCCATCTGCGCGCCCTTGCCCGGCTGCAATTCGATCGCGTGCATCGTCGAACCGACCGGGATATTGCGAATGGGCAGCGTGTTGCCGGCGCGAATCGGTGCTTCGGGGCCGCTCATCAGCTCCGTACCGGGGATGACCCCGCGCGGTGCAAGGATGTAGCGACGCTCGCCATCGGCATACAGCAGCAGCGCGAGGTGGGCGCTCCGGTTCGGGTCGTATTCGATGCGCTCGACCTTTGCCGAGATGCCGTCCTTGTTGCGACGAAAATCGACGATGCGGTAATGCTTCTTGTGGCCACCGCCGCGATGCCGCGTCGTGATGTGGCCATGGTTATTGCGGCCCGCGCGCTGCTTCTTGGCTTCCAGCAGCGGCGCATGCGGCGCACCCTGATGCAAGGTCTTGTCGACGACCTTGATCATGCCCCGCCGGCCCGGCGAGGTTGGTTTGACCTTGATCAGTGCCATTTACGCGGTCTCCGCAAAATTGATTTCCTGACCTTCGGCCAGACACACGTAGGCCTTGCGGGTAGCGCGGCGCTTGCCGGGGAAACGCCCGAAGCGCTTCGATTTGCCAGCCTGGTTGAGAACGCTCACGCGCTCGACCTGTACCTTGAACAGCAGCTCGACGGCCGCCTTGATCTCGGGCTTGGTGGCGTCGGCCAGCACCCGGAACGCGACCTGGTCGTTCTTCTCGGCCATCATCGTGGATTTCTCGGACACGATCGGCGAGAGCAGGACTTTCATCAAACGGTCGTTGTTCATGACAGCATCTCCTGAACCTTGACCAGAGCAGGACGTGTCATCACGACTCGCTCGAAATGAACCAGCGACACCGGATCGGCATGCCGGGCTTCGATGACCAGCACCGTCGGCAGGTTGCGCGATGCGAGGATCAGGTTCTCGGACATCTCGTCGGTGATGACGAGCACCGAGTGGTCGATCCCCATCGCGTGCAGCGTGCTGACGAACTGCTTGGTCTTCGGCGACTCGACGTTCAGCTCGTCGACGATCACGAGACGATCTTCGCGCACGAGTTGCGACAGGATCGAGCACAGACCTGCGCGATACATCTTGCGGTTGACCTTGTGCGAAAAGTTCTCGTCGGCCCGGCTCGGATGCGCACGACCACCACCACGCCAGATCGGGCTGGACGTCATGCCGGCACGCGCGTTGCCCGTGCCTTTCTGCTTGTAAGGCTTGCGCGTCGAATGCTTGACCTCGCCACGTGTCTTCTGCATGCGATTGCCGCCGCGTGCGTTGGCCTGGAACGCCGTCACCACCTGGTGGATCAACGGTTCGTTGTAATCGCGCCCGAAGACGGCATCCGATACATCGACCTGCGATGCCGCGGTGCCACTGGCGCTCATGAGTTTGAGTTGCATCGAACGCCCCTTATCCTTTTTCGGCCGGTGCCGGCTTCTTGCGTGCCGGCATCACGACGACCTTGCCGTTCTTCGCACCCGGCACGGCGCCACGCACCATCAGCAACTGCCGCTCGGTGTCGATGCGCGCGATCTTGAGGTTCTGAACGGTCTTGGTGACATTGCCCATCTGACCCGACATGCGCTTGCCGGGAAAGACGCGACCCGGATCCTGCGCCATGCCGATCGAGCCCGGCACGTTGTGCGAGCGCGAGTTACCGTGGCTCGCACGCTGCGAGCTGAAATTGTGGCGCTTGATCGTGCCGGTGAAGCCCTTGCCGTGGCTCGTACCGGAGACGTCGATGAACTGCCCTTCCACGAAGAGGTCGACCTTCAGTTCGGAACCGGCGGCCAGCTCTCCGAGTTTGTCGGGGCTCAACCGGAATTCACGCAGGTCCGACCCGGCGACGACACCGGCCTTGCCGAAGTGGCCGGCCATCGCCTTGGTCACGCGGCTTGCGCGTCTGCTGCCGCTGGCGACCTGGACGGCGGTGTAGCCATCGTTGTCGGCAGTCTTGACCTGGGTGACGCGATTGCTGGACATGTCCAGCACCGTGACGGGAATCGAATCGCCGTCATCGGTGAAGATGCGCATCATTCCGACCTTTCGGCCGATCATGCCCAGCTTGCCGCGCTTTTCAGCTTCGGTTGCCTGGGCGGCGCGGCGCGGGTCTCGCCCGTCCGGTTGGCTCATACTGGTACTCCGCTTGATCAGAACACTGATCGCGTTGATGGGTTAAACAAACCAGACCAGTAGAGCGATCCAAGGTCATCAGGAGACCCCCTGCTTCGGGAAGACCCCAGTTCCAGTGCCGCGCGGTAAACACTTGCCCGCACACCAGACCCACCTTGCACACCTCATGGACCCACCAAAAACAGGCCCGCGACGTGCCGCCCAACCCGGAAGTCACCAAACGCCCCGAATCGGCACGTCGTAACCCCACCATCCAGTTTGTTTTTCTTGCGGCTGACCGGCTTCGATTGGCCGGACCGCGTTGAGAGAACCGACGATAGTATCCGATCCGGCGATGATGGGCAAGTGGCGGGTAGAAGTGGCCAGTCGTCGGCTCGCGTTGCGTGAGGCGCCAGAGACGGCAATCGAGGCGGGACCGGATGACTAAGCTGGGCGCTGACCAGAGATCAGACATCCCGACGGATGACTGGTCTCGCGGCCGCCAGGTGCCAAGGGCATCGGGAGACCGCGCCAACGACAGCCCCGGAGCCCCTCATGAATGCCGATAACTTCCTGTGCGTCCGTTCATTCGTTCGCCGTCCGGCCGCATTGATCACGTTGATCCTGTCTGCCGGCCTCGTTGCCTGCGCCAGTGGTGATTCGGACAAGGTAACCACCCAGCCCACGGCAACCGCAGTTTCCGCCCAGCCCGCCATGGCAGTGGCGCCGACCCTGACAGCAAACGGACCGACACGCAAGGCTGCCGGTGGCAACCTTCTGGACCTGACGGGCACCTGGCAAAGCTGGACCGGCTCGGGTTCACCGGTCGTCTGGGACGAAACCCTCGATTCGTTGCTCATTCCCGCCTCGTCGCCGGACAGCGCCATGGTCATCGGCGTGCGGCGGTACGTCCAGCCGCTTGCCGCCGGCCGCACCTATACGCTCGACGTGACAGCCGACAACGACGCGGCCGCGGCTGTGATGTTCTTGTACGACGCACAGGGCGCGATCGTGCCGGTGCCCGACACTCCGGCGGGCGGCCTGCGATTCGCAACCAACGGGCAACCCCTGACCTTCTCTTCACCAGGCAACGTCGCCGGCTTCTATCTGCAGGTCCAGAACCAGTGGCAGGCACCGACCGAGGCGACGTTGACGGCGATGCTCAGCGCCGGCGGGCAGATCGGCGTCGATGGCGGTCCGAATCTCGTGACGATCGACGGGAACTGGCCAGACTGGCTGGGTGTCGAATCGGGAATCCGTGCCGACCGCAGCGCCGTGGTGATTCCGCCTCCTGAGAACGGGACAGGCAACCGGATCGGTGTGCAACGCTTTCCCACGCCGCTGACCGCGAATGCGCGCTACGAACTCTCGCTCGAGGCCGCGTCGGACAACGATGCGGCTGCGCTGCTGTTCCTGTTCGATGCCGACGGTCAGATCATGCCTTTCACCGATTCGGCGACCGGTATCACGGGCCCCTGGGTGGCGGCGACCGGCAACAAGCGACGCCAGTTCGTCGCCCCCGCCGATATCGCAGGCTTCGCCATTCAAGTACAGAGCGGCTGGCTGGCGACTGCCGAATCACGCATCACGCCATCGCTGCGTCTCGCCGGCGGCCTGCCGCCCTGCGAGCTGCCGATCACACAGCCCGTCATCACCTTCGCCGCCGAATCGACGGCGATCGTGACCGTCAACCTCGGCGACGAAGCGACCACGCCGGTCACCTGCCTTCGGTAGCAGGGCGCAATGCGCCGAAGCGTCTCAGGCGCAACGCGTTGCCGAGCACGAAAACGCTCGACAGCGCCATCGCGCCGGCCGCGAAGACCGGCGACAGCAGCAAACCGTTGATCGGGTACAGGACCCCCGCGGCCAGCGGAATCAACGCGGTGTTGTAGGCGAACGCCCAGAACAGGTTCTGGCGGATGTTGCCGATGGTCGCCCGCGACAAGGCGATCGAGTTCGCGACACCCATCAGGTTGCCCGACATCAGGACCACATCGGCGGCCTCGATCGCGACATCCGTCCCGGTGCCCACCGCGAGTCCCACATCCGCCTGAGCGAGTGCCGGCGCGTCATTGATTCCGTCGCCGACGAAGGCGAGTCGACCGTGAGCGCGCTGCAGTTGCCGAACCGCATCGACCTTGCCGGCCGGCATGACTTCGGCGACCACGTCGTCGATGCCGAGGGACGTCGCAATCACGTCGGCAGTGCGACGGTTGTCGCCGGTGATCATCGCGACACGCAGACCCAGACCGCGCAAGGCGGCGATCGATGCCG
>JBGSTN010000517.1:0-2931 GCA_041736455.1 Burkholderiaceae bacterium
CGGACAGATCGAACTCGCCGACGGCGTCGCGGCGCAGTGCCGCCAGCCAGCCGCCGGCACCCAGCGCATCGCCGATGTCCTCGGCCAACACACGGATATAGGTGCCCTTGCTGCAATGCACACGGATCCGAACCTCGTCCAAGCCCGTTGCGACGAGCTCGAGCGCGTGCAGCGTGATGGCACGATCGGGTCGCTCGATCATGATGCCGGCTCGAGCGTACTCGTATAGCGGTCGCCCTTCGTGCTTGAGCGCCGAATACATCGGCGCGCGTTGCATCACGGGTCCGGTCATCGCGGCCAGCACACGCTGTACCTGCTCGCGCGAAGGCACTCCCGGCACATGGTCCGGCGTGGCGGTGATCAGGCCTTCGGCATCGCCGGTCGACGAGCGTGCGCCCAGCCGGATCGTTGCCGTGTAGCGCTTGTCGGCATTGACGAGATCGTGCAGGAACCGTGTCGCCTGCCCGAACGCGATTGGCAGCAGCCCGGTCGCGAGCGGATCCAGCGTGCCGCCGTGACCGGCCTTGCGGGCACGATAGGCGCGGCGTACGCGTTGCAGGGCGTCGTTCGAACTGATCGCAGGCGGCTTGTCCAGCAACAACACACCGTCCACGCTCAACCAGGCGTGTCTGGGCATGTTTCAGCGTTCCGGCGGAATGTACTGCGGTGGTTGTTCCTCGTCGATGTCGGTCGCGCTATGCGAGAGCGCGTCGTCGATCAGGCGCGACATCGCCATCCCGTGGGCGGTGCTGGGGTCGTGGACGAACCGCACCTCGGGTGTGGTATGGATGCGCACGCGGCGGCCGAGCTGGCCGCGGATGAAACCGGCGGCCGCATTCAACCCGGCCAGCGTGCGGGCGATTGCCTCCCGGTCATCGGGCAGTGTCGAGAAGTGGACCGTCAGATACGCATAGTCGGCAGTCAGGTCGACGCCCGTGATCGTGACGAGGCCCACGCGCGGGTCCTTCAGTTCGCCGCGAACGATCGCGGCGACTTCCTGATGCAACTGTTGCGCGACTCGATTCGCGCGGTTGCCACTGCTGGTGCGTTGACGTTTCATGGCGATCTGCTCGGATCGCAGGCGCCGGGGCGCCCGCGATTCAAAGCGTCCGTGCGACTTCCTTCACGTCGAACACTTCGACCTGGTCACCCGCCTTGATGTCGTCGTAGTTCTTGAACGAAAGGCCGCACTCGAAGCCTTCCTTCACTTCCCGGACATCGTCCTTGAAGCGCTTGAGCGTATCGAGCTCGCCGGTCCAGATGACCAGGTTGTCGCGCAGCAGGCGAACCCGGGCGCCCCTTCGAACGAGCCCCTCGAGCACCATGCAACCCGCGATATTGCCGACCCTTGAAACCTTGAAGACCTGTCGAATCTCGACCAGACCGAGGGTCTCTTCGCGCTGCTCGGGCGACAACATGCCACCCATCGCGTTCTTCACGTCGTCGACGGCGTCATAGATGATGTTGTAGTAGCGCAATTGCACGCCTTCGCCCTCGGCGATCCGACGCGACTGCTGATCCGCGCGCACGTTGAACCCGATGATGACCGCCTTCGACGCCGCAGCCAGGTTGATGTCGGACTCGTTGATCCCACCCACCGCCTGGTGGACGATCTGCACCTTGACTTCGTCGGTCGACAGTTTGGTCAACGACTGTGCGAGCGCTTCCTGCGAACCCTGGACGTCGGCCTTGATGATCAGCGGAAGTGTCTGGACATCGCCCTCGCCCATCTGTTCGAACATGTTCTCGAGCTTGGCGGCCTGCTGGCGGGCCAGCTTGACGTCGCGGAACTTGCCCTGGCGGAACAACGCGATCTCCCGTGCCTTGCGTTCGTCACCGAGCACGATCACGTCTTCGCCCGCATTCGGCACCTCGGCGAGACCCTGTATCTCGACCGGAATCGAGGGCCCGGCCGCATCGATCTGCTTGCCGTTCTCGTCGGTCATCGCGCGCACGCGGCCGAAAGACGACCCTGCCAGCACGACGTCGCCCTTCTTCAGCATGCCCGAGGTGACGAGTACGGTTGCCACCGGTCCACGCCCCCGGTCGAGACGCGCCTCGACGACCAGACCCTTGGCGGCACCCTCGTTGGGAGCCTTCAGTTCGAGGATCTCGGCCTGCAACAGCACGTTCTCGAGCAGGTCGTCGATACCCTGTCCGGTCTTGGCCGAGACGGCCACAAGAGGGACATCCCCGCCGTATTCCTCGGGGATCACGCCATTGGCGACCAGTTCCTGCTTGAGGCGCTCCGGATTCGCTTCGGGCTTGTCGATCTTGTTCATCGCGACCACGATCGGGACGCCAGCGGCCCGCGAGTGCGCGATGGCTTCCTTGGTCTGCGGCATCACGCCGTCATCGGCAGCGACGACCAGGATCACGATGTCCGTCGCCTTGGCGCCGCGGGCACGCATTGCCGTGAACGCCTCGTGACCGGGGGTATCGAGGAAGGTGACGACGCCGCGGCTGGTCTTCACGTGGTAGGCGCCGATGTGCTGCGTGATTCCACCCGCCTCGCCTGCCGCCACTTTCGCCGTACGGATGTAGTCGAGCAGCGATGTCTTGCCGTGGTCGACGTGACCCATCACGGTGACGACCGGCGGCCTCGAAACGGCTTCGCCCTGCTCTTCGCCGCCATCGCCGTCCTCGAGGAAGGCCTCGGGATCGTCGAGCTTCGCAGCGACCGCCTTGTGACCGAGTTCTTCGGCGAGGATCATCGCCGTTTCCTGGTCCAGTACCTGGTTGATCGTGACCATCTGACCGAGTTTCATCAGGGCCTTGATCAGTTCGGCTGCCTTCACCGACATCTTGTGGGCGAGATCGGCGACCGAAATGGTCTCGGGAACATGAATCTCACGCGCGATGAACTCGGCGGGAGCCAGGACCGGCCCGCCTGCGCTGCGCCCGTTCCTGCCACGGGGTCGCGCTCGACCG
>JBGSTN010000536.1:0-7005 GCA_041736455.1 Burkholderiaceae bacterium
CGCGCCGTCGTCGCTGCCGGTGCCGCGGCGGAGGTCGACGCAGCACGCCCGGCAGGTTCAGTACCCGGTACCGCCGGCGGAGCCTGACGAGCGCGCCTGTTCAGTGGCGGACGACCATCGATTCACTCGTGCCCGCAAGGGCGGCCGGCGAGTTCAAAGCCAATAGACGACGACGTAGAGTCCCAGCCAGACGACGTCGACGAAGTGCCAGTACCAGGCGGCGGCCTCGAAGCCGAAATGATGCTCGGGGGTGAAATGCCCGCGCAGAACCCGGAACAGGATCGCGATCAGCATGAGGGCGCCGACGGTCACGTGGAATCCGTGGAAGCCGGTCAGCATGAAGAACGTCGAACCGTAGATGCCCGAAGTCAACTTGAGGTTGAGTTCCTGATAGGCATGCATGTACTCGTAGACTTGAAAACCGAGGAAGGTGACCCCCAGAACAATGGTCGCCGCCAGCCAGATCGCGAGCTTGGCGCGATGGTTGTCCTTCAATGCATGATGCGCGACGGTGAGCGTGGCACCCGACGTCAACAACAGCAGCGTGTTGATCGTGGGTATGGGCCACGGGCCCATCGTCGTGAAGTTCTCCACGACATTCGATGCCGGTCCCGTATTGGGCCAGACCGCCGCGAAATCGGGCCAGAGCAAGGCCTTGTGATCGATGTCACCGAGCCACGGCATCGAAATGACACGGGCATACCAGAGCGCGCCGAAGAAGCCGGCGAAGAACATGATCTCGGAGAAGATGAACCACGCCATCGACCAGCGGAACGAGCCGTCCACCCGGGTGTTGTACATGCCGTTCTCGGACTCTTTCGCCACCGTGCCGAACCAGCCGAACAGCATCACGATGAACACGGCCGCGAAGCCCATCAGTGCGTATTGTGCGAACCAGACGTCGTTGACGAGGCCCGCCATGCCGAACCCGAACAGCGTCAGCGCGATCGAGCCGATCATCGGCCAATGCGACGGCTGCGGCACGTAGTAGTAGGGGGCGGACCCGTGCGCGGTTGAACTCATGTGAGATTCCTTTCTTGTGCCCGTGGTCGGGCAATGGATACCGGGTAACAACGATGGCTGGCGCTGATCATCCCACGACCCAACGAACGAGCGTCACCAGAGTGAGAACGAACAACGCCGCCATGCCGACTCCCGCCACGATGACGTGAACGGGATTGAGGCTGGAAAAGTCTGCCTCGTGGTCCTGACTTCGCCGCACGCCGAAGAAAGACCAGGCGACCGCCTTGATCGTCTTGAAGAAGCCGGGTTTGTTCGCACTCATCCGCCACTGGCCCCAGTTGCCACGCGATCGACCGCGGTCGGCTGGCTGCCGGCCAGTCCCTCGACCTCGAAGTACGTGTAGGAAAGCGTGATCGTGTCGATGTCGGCCGGGATCTCGGGGTCGATCACGAACACCACGGGGAACTCCTGGGTGGCATTGGCCGCCAGCGTCTGCTGATCGAAACAGAAGCACTCGATCTTGCGGAAGTAGCCGGCCGAGCGCTGCGGCGCATAACTCGGTATGGCCTGCCCGGTCGTGCTGCGAGCTTCCGTGTTCACCAGCTTGTAGACGACGGTGAACATTTCGCCTGGGTGCACCTCGGCATTGCGCACCTCGGGACTGAATCGCCACGCGCCCCGGCTGTTCGAATCGAATTCGACCTTGATCGTCCGGCTGGTATCGACCTGCGTGTTCCTGGCGAACTGCTCGGCCGCCGTGTCCTTGCGCGTGAGGAGATTGACCCCCGTGACTTCGCAGATCGCCTTGTAGATCGGCACCATCGCATAGCCGAAGCCGAACATCAGCAAGGCCATGACGGTCAGCTTGCCGAAGATCTGTCTGTTCGCCCTGCCCGCGCGCTCAGCCATGCATCACCCGATTGACGATGATGCCTGCGAAGAACACCAAGGCGATCACCGCCAGCACCAGCGCCGTACGCAGGTTGCCACCGCGCCGCGTGCCCGCGGCATCGGACGAGCCGTTCGGTTTGGGTGCGACCCGCGGGGTACTCGTATCCCTCATCGGTTACCTGACCTCAGGGGGTGTCTCGAACGTGTGGAAAGGCGCAGGACTGGGCACCGTCCACTCGAGGCCATGCGAACCTTCCCAGACCCGGTCGGGCGCTTTCTCGCCGCCCTTGATGCACTTGATCACCACCCACAGGAAGACCAGCTGACTCAGCCCGAAACCGAATGCGCCGATCGTGGCGATCATGTTGTAGTCGGCGAACTGCATCGCGTAGTCGGCATAACGACGCGGCATGCCGGCCAGGCCCAGGAAATGCATCGGGAAGAACGTGATGTTGAAGAAGATCATCGACAGCCAGAAATGCCACTTGCCGAGTTTCTCGTCGTACATGTGGCCCGTCCACTTCGGCATCCAGTAGTAGGTGCCGGCAAACAGTGCGAACAGCGACCCCGCCACCAGGACGTAGTGGAAATGGGCGACCACGTAGTAGGTGTCGTGCAGCACGATATCGAGCGGCGCGACGGCCAGGATCACGCCGGTCAGGCCACCGATCGTGAACACGAAGATGAAGCCGATCGCATAGAGCATCGGCGTCTCGAAGGTCATCGACCCGCGCCACATCGTGGCCACCCAGTTGAAGATCTTCACGCCGGTCGGCACGGCGATCAGCATCGTCGCGTACATGAAGAACAACTGGCCCGTGACGGGCATGCCGGTCGTGAACATGTGGTGTGCCCACACGATGAACGACAGGATGGCGATCGATGCCGTCGCATACACCATCGAGCTGTAGCCGAACAGCCGCTTGCGCGCGAAGGCAGGAATGATCTCCGACACGATGCCGAAGGCCGGCAGGATCATGATGTAGACCTCGGGATGCCCGAAGAACCAGAAGATGTGCTGGTACATCACCGGGTCACCGCCGCCCGCGGCATTGAAGAAGCTGGTGCCGAAATGGCGGTCGGTCAGCACCATCGTGATCGCGCCGGCCAGCACCGGCATCACGGCGATCAGCAGGAACGCGGTGATCAGCCATGTCCAGACGAACATCGGCATCTTCATCATCGTCATGCCGGGCGCGCGCATGTTCAGGATCGTCGTGATGATGTTGATCGAACCCATGATCGAACTCGCACCCAGGATATGGATCGCGAAGATGCCGAGGTCCATGCCCGGGCCCATCTGCACCGACAACGGCGCATAGAGAGTCCAGCCCGCCGCGGTCGCCCCCCCGGGGACGAAGTACGAGACCACCAGCAACATGGCTGCCGGCGGCAGCAGCCAGAAGCTGAAGTTGTTCATGCGCGCGAACGCCATGTCGGACGCGCCGATCTGGAGCGGAATCATCCAGTTCGCGAATCCCACGAAGGCCGGCATGATCGCGCCGAAGACCATGATCAGGCCATGCATCGTGGTCAGCTGATTGAAGAATTCGGGATTGACGATCTGCAGGCCGGGCGAGAACAGCTCGGTACGCAGGATCAGCGCGTTGACGCCGCCGACCAGGAACATCGTGAAGCTGAACCACAGGTACATCGTGCCGATGTCCTTGTGATTGGTTGCATAGACCCAGCGCCGCCATCCTTCCGGATGGTCGGCATGCGCATCGTCGTGGCCATGGGCGTGGTGACCGTCACCGAGTACTGCACTCATCAGATTCTCCTGTCCGCACTGCGGAACTGCATCAGTCTTTTACGGTGTCGCTGCATTTCGGTATCGGGCGCGCGATTCATCGAGCGCGCGTGAACTGCACGGGCTGGACCACGCCAGTTTCGGCTTTCTGGTCCCAGGCATTCCGGGTGTAGGTCGCAACGGCGGCGAGTTCCACATCGCTCAGTTGCTTGAATGACGCCATCGCCGTACCGGCCTTGCCGTTCAACAGGATCTTGATCTGGTCTTCCGGGGGACCCAGTACGACCTTGGACCCGACCAGCGCCGGGAATGCCCCGGGCACGCCTTGGCCCGACGCCTGGTGGCAAGCCACGCAATTCGCCTCGAACACCGTCTTGCCGCGCGCGATCAGATCGGGCGCCGTCCATTCCTTGGTCGGATCGTCCGCCTTGGCGAGCATCTCCTTCTGCTTCTCCTGGGCCCAGGCGCTGTAGTCGGCCTGCGACTTCACTTCGACGACGACGGGCATGAACGCATGGTCCTTGCCGCAGAGTTCGGCGCAATAGCCGCGGAACGTGCCGACCCTGTCGGCCTTGAACCAGGTATCACGAACGAAGCCGGGAATCGCGTCCTGCTTCACGCCGAAGGCCGGCACGTACCACGCGTGGATCACGTCGTTGGCGGTCAGGATGATGCGGATCTTCTTGTCGACCGGCACGACGAGCGGATTGTCCACTTCGGTCAGGTAGGTCACGGACTTGGGTTCGCGGCCGTCGATCTGGGCGGCAGGAGTCGACAAAGCGGAATAGAAACCGATGCCCTCGCCTTCTCCCTTCACATACTCGTAACCCCATTGCCATTGATAACCGGTCACCTTGACCGTGATCTCGGAGTTCGACGTGTCCTTCTGGGCGATCACCTCGCCGGTTGCCACGGCGCCCAGCCCGATGACGATGATGAAGGGGACGATCGTCCAGACGATTTCGACCGTGGTGCTCTCGTGGAAGTCGGCCGGCTTCGCACCCTTGGACTTGCGGTGCGCAAAAACGGAATAGAACATCACGCTGAATACGGCGACGAAGATCGCAAGGCATACCCAGAGCAACACGTTGTGCAGGAAATGCTGGCCGGCAGCGATCGCCGAAGCCGGCTCCGTCAGATTGATCTGATTGACCGTCGGCCCACCCGGCATGTCCTGCACGGCGAAGGCGGCGAACGGTATCGCTACCAGGACCAGCGCCTGCATCGCGCGCGCTGCAATTCGATTCGGATTCATTGAGATTTTGTCCTGCCTGATCTTCATGTTGTTGGCGATGGGTCCGCAACTAGCCGAGGCTGCGCCCAGGTCGTGCCTGCCTCTTGATCATGTCGTGTTTCTGATTCTGCCTGCTGCCTGCCTGTGCATGCCTGGTATGGCATGGCTCTTCTCTTTGTCTGCCTGTTGCTGCCGGCTATCGTTCGACTGCCCGTTGCCGGGTGATCGCGTGATGTTGCCTGACTGCTCGATGATGTCGCGTGGCTGCCCGATGTTGCCTGACTGCTCGATCCCGCCCGCAAACGTGATGTTGCCTGATCACACGACGCTGCCGGACAATCCGGTACTGCACGATCAGCGGATGTTGCCAGAATGCCCGATGTTGCCGGAATGCCCGATGCTGCCCGAACGTCCGGCGTTGCCCCAATACCTGATATTGCCAGAAAGCGCGCTGTTTCCCGATCGCCGGCGGGCATCGCCCTCACCGCGACGTCGCGACCGATGTCGCCGTCTTCTTTCACCGCCCCAGACCGACGAGCGCCGACCTCAATTCGATGGCCAGTTTTTCACGCGTATCGCTGGGCACGAATCGCCCGACCGACACCACGCGATTGGATGTGATCACGGTGATCAGGTCACGATGACGGCCCGAATACTCCACCCTCACCCAATTCAGAGGTTGAGCGATGCGAGCCAGTCGCGACCCGACGCTCGTCTCGACGACGATTTCCCCCGGTCTGACGACGATTCGCTCATAGTCCGCAGCGTGACGTCCGAACATGAAGAACGCCAACCCCAGCGCGCCGATTTCCACGACGGTGAAGGGCAACACCACCCATGCGCCCATGGCGGCGAACGATAACGCGATCAACATCGACAGGCCCGCCAGAGCCATGAACCACAGCGCCAACTGGTCAGGACGCAATGCACAATTACGCTTGAGCATCCATTCGTGAAGATCGTCGTCTCTTCGATGCGTCCAACGGTACAGCATGATCCGGACCGCCCAGGCCAGTTTGTGCGGCACATGTTAGAGGGGCGTACAAAGCGCAAACGAAAATGTCAGTAAGGTTGCAAGGGGTACTTCCGCGAACCCTCAACTGCGTGTACCCGGCGGTGTTCGATGGAACTCCACAGGATGCAAGCCCGCCGGCAGACGCTTCTTCGAGGGGCACCACGCATGCCCGAAAATGATCTCGAAGGTCACCGGGATCGCCCCGTCGGGATCGCGCATCCGGGACAGACCCATCCGCCACTGCCTCAGGAGTCCGCGCCCCGCCAGGCCGCGACGACGTCCCGCCAACGCGTTGCCGCCGAAGCAGCGCAGGTCCGCGATGACCTTGTCGGGCGAACCGAACGCGACGGTGATGAAGCGCATGTCCATGACCGGATCGGCGAATCCCGCCGCGATCAGCGCGTCGCCGATATCGTGCATGTCGGGCAGTTTCATCAGGTCGGCTCCGCTGGCGCGAAGTTCCTTGCAGGTATCGACGCCGAAGAGGGAGAACATCAGCAACCCGTCCGGACGAACGATCCGGTGCCACTCGCGCACGGTACGCGACGGATCCGGGAGCCAGTGCAGACACAGGTTCGACCAGATCAGATCGGCACTCGAGTCGGCCAGCGGCATGTCGTCGGCATCGGCGACCGCGAAACTGGCGAGCGGCTCGCGGCGCCGGCGTCCACTGGCCATGATTCGCCCGAGAAAACCGCTGGAGGGCGGCGCCAGCCTTCGATGCGCCTTCCGTACGCAGCCCTCGGCAATGTCGACCCCCAGCATCGATGCTGCGGGGTATCGCTTGCGCAGCGCCAGCACACCATCGCCCAGTCCGCTGCCGATCTCGACGATGAAAGAGGGCGCGATCTTGACCAGTTCCAGGCGTGACAGCATTTGCGCCTCGGTCTCGCGCAGCAGATAGTTGGCGTCGGCAAGCCTGTCGATTCGTCGATCGAATTGACGGCGCACCGACAAACGGTCTATGCCCTGCGAATCAGCCATGCGCACAGTATACGAACCCTTGGTCGACCCGCGATGATGGCGGCTCACGCCGCCGCATGCCCGTCCACGGGCTCGCACGATGCAATTTCCTGGCAACGGTTTCGCTTGGCAAGCCGCCCTTGCCGCATTGGGGCGGGCGATTTCGCTGGCGCTGCCGCCGGTCTGCGG
>JBGSTN010000544.1:0-2321 GCA_041736455.1 Burkholderiaceae bacterium
GGCGATGTCGAGCCTGGCGGGCGGGCTGCGCGAGCGAACAAAGATCGGCTCGACACCCGCGGCGGCGATGGCGGTGATGTCTTGCCTCGGGAACGGCCATGACGGTGGCAGGCGCCACTCTGCTGGAGGCGCGTGCGCTCGGCAAGTCGTTCGGACCCCTGAAGGCGCTCGACGACGTCGCGCTGAGCGTGCGCGCCGGCAGCTTCCATGGCCTGATCGGTCCGAACGGTTCGGGCAAGAGCACGCTGCTCAAGGCGCTGGCCGGGGCGCACATGCCGAGTACCGGCCAGGTGCTGTTCGATGGCACCGACATCACCGAGGCCACGCCCTACGAAAGGTCGCGGCTGGGCATGAGTCTCAAGTTCCAGATCACGGCCGTGATGCGTGAACTGTCGGTCTATGACAACGTGCTGCTCGCGCTGCAGGCGCGCGAAGGAATCTGGTCGCTGATCCGGTCTTCGCGACGCGCCGCGATGCGTGACGAAGTGATGGACCTGCTCTCGCGATTCCGTCTTGCCGGGCGCGCCGATCAGTTGGCCGGTGTGCTCAGTCATGGCGAGCAGCAATGGCTGGAAATCGCGATGGCGCTTGCGCTGCGTCCCCGGCTGTTGCTGCTCGACGAGCCGACCGGCGGCATGAGTCCGGAAGAGCGACGCGTCACGGGTGAATTGCTCGCGCCGATCAAGGGCTATTGCGCACTGGTCATCGTCGAGCATGATCTCGATTTCATCCGCGACATCTGCGACGTGCTGACCGTGCTCGACCAGGGCAAGGTGCTCGATACGGGTACAGTCGACGAAATCCAGGCTTCTGCATCGGTGCAGAAGGTCTACACGACGCGAGTCTGAGGTGTGCGGTCGATGAATGCAGCAACGACGGTGGCGAGAACGACGGCGACGGGCGAACCGGGCACCGGGGCGCCGATGCTCGCGGCGCAGGCGCTGTGTGCGGGTTACGGCAGCAGCCAGGTCCTGTTCGGTATCGATCTCACGGTTCCGACGACCGGCACGCTCGCGGTGCTCGGACGAAACGGCGCGGGCAAGACCACGTTGCTCAAGGCGTTGGCCGGTGACCTGCCGCTGATGTCGGGCACGATTGCGCTGGGAGGCCGGGACGTGACAAGGGCACGCATGGAGCAACGCGTGATCGCCGGCATCGGCTATGTACCGCAGGACGATGCCGTGTTCGCCCGGCTCTCGGTTCGCGAGAACCTTCAGCTCGGCGCGGTGCGCCAACCCGATCGATCCGGCATCGATGAAATGCTCGTGGTGTTTCCGAAGCTGGCCGCACGGTTGTCGCAGACTGCCGGTACGCTGTCCGGTGGCGAGCGCAAGATGCTCGCGATCGCGCGCGCGCTGCTGGGCCGACCCAGGTTGCTGATGCTGGACGAACCTACCGAAGGCGTCTGGATCGGCGTGATCGAGGAGATCGCAGAGCAGTTGCAGCGCCTGTCGCAGTCGATGAGCGTGATCCTCGTCGAGCAGCATCTCGAACTGGCGCTGCGGGTCGCCGACCGCGCCTGCGTGATGGATAGAGGCCGCATCGTGCTGCAGGGCACCGCGAGTCATGTGAGGAACGCGCCGGAACTGTTGCGGTATCTCTCGCCTTGACGGCGATCGGACTAGATGCCTATCATCGGCAGATAGTTTCTCAAGCAACTAATGCGTTTGTGAGGAATGATCCATGCCCAGCACCGATCTCCATTACCAGAACATCACCGATCTCGCCCAGGCCTACCGCAGCGGCAAGCTGTCGCCCGTCGAGGTCACCGAACATGCGTTGCAGCGCATCGCGAAGCTCGATCCCGCATTGCACAGTTATGTCACGGTCACCGGCGACATTGCTCTGGCACAGGCTCGCCAGGCCGAAAAGGAAATCGCGGCGGGCAAGATCCGCGGCCCGATGCACGGCATACCGGTTGGCATCAAGGATCTCTGCGAGACCAAGGGCGTGCGTACCACGTGGGGGACGAAGATCCTTGCCGATCATGTCCCGGACGCTGACTGCACGGTCGTCACCAAGTTGTTCGAAGCCGGGGCGATCATGCTGGGCAAGTTGCAGATGACCGAAGGCGCCTACTCGGTTCATCACCCCGACGTCATCGCGCCCATCAACCCTTGGCACGAGGACCATTGGCCGGGCGTTTCGTCGAGCGGGTCGGGCGTCGCGACGGCCGCGGGACTCTGCTACGGCGCGATCGGCACCGACACCGGGGGCTCGATCCGGCTGCCGGCCAGCTACTGCGGTCTGGTCGGGCTCAAGCCGACCTACGGCCGGGTGTCGCGCTACGGCGTGATCGCGTACGCCTCGTCGCTCGACCA
>JBGSTN010000556.1:0-3743 GCA_041736455.1 Burkholderiaceae bacterium
GACGGCGATCGCAGTGAAGCCCGCCAAACATCGGGCATGCCAGGCGGAGATCAATCGGGTTGCCATCATTCGATACTATGATAGAACCCCGCTGCCAGACGCCACACCGAATGCCCGCCTGCATGCAGGGTCCGACAATCGGTCATCCGACGAGACATGACAATTCCCGAACCGCCCGCCCTGTCCCACTTCGATGCCACCGGTCAGGCCCACATGGTCGATGTGGCGGACAAGCCGGTCACCCGGCGCACGGCCGTTGCAAGCGGCACGATCTCGATGCAGCCGGCGACCCTGGCTGTCATTGCAGCCGGCACCGCGAAGAAAGGGGATGTCCTCGGCATTGCACGAATCGCCGCCATCCAGGCGGCCAAACGGACCAGTGATCTCATCCCGCTATGCCACCCGCTGGCACTGACGCGCGTGGCGGTGGCATTCACGATCGACGAAGCCCGTCATCGCGTGCTGTGCGAAACCACCGTGGAATGTGAAGGAAAGACGGGTGTCGAAATGGAAGCCCTCACGGCAACCAGTGTCGCACTGCTCACGATCTACGACATGTGCAAGGCGATCGACCGCGGCATGACGCTGGAAACCGTGGCGCTCAAGGAAAAGCACGGCGGCAAGTCGGGAACCTTCGTCGCACGTTGACGAGCCGACACGATGCGGGTCGAGCAGGCCCGGCAACCAGGGAGACCCGACGGACCATGACGAATTCGAATCCGATTCCCACGCCTTTCCCGAGCAGCGGGCTGCGTGTGCTTCCGGGCTGGATCGATTACAACGGTCACATGAACGTGGGTTACTACCACGTGGCCTTCGACATGGCGTCCGAGGCGTTCTTCGAGTATCTCGGCTTCACGCCGGCTTACCGCCAGGAATTCGGCGCTTCCACGTTCGCGCTGGAATCGCACCTGAACTTCATGAGCGAAGTGAAGGAAGGCGATCCGCTTCGTTTCGAGGCCCGCCTGCTCGATTTCGATCACAAGCGCCTGCATTTCTACATGGAGATGTTCCATGCGGACGACGGATACATGGCGGCAAGTTATGAATCGGTATCGGCCCATGTCGACATGAATGCGCGCCGCACATCGCCGATGCCGGAAGTGATGCAGCGCCATCTTGTCGAGGTGAAGAACGCACATGCCGCACTGGCGCGCCCCTGGCAGGTGGGACATGTGATCAGTGCTCGCCCGCCGCGCTGAGCCCGCGATTTGTTCTCCGCCGGTTCTTTCTCCGCCGGTTCGTTCTCCGCCGGTTCGGTCGACCGGAGCGTTCAACCGAACAGGATCGTGGCAAGCCCCAGGAAGATCATGAATCCCAGGCTGTCGGTGCTGAACGTGAGCAATACCGGTGAACCCATCGCCGGATCGCGGCCGATGCGTTGCAGGAACAGGGGTACCGCGAGCGCAACGATTGCAGCGAGCAGCAGATTCAGCATCATCGCCAGCATCATCGTCAAACCCAGCATCTCGCCGTTCGGCGAGTCGCGATAGAGCCACCATGCGAACAGGCCGGCCACGCTGCCCCAGACGATCCCATTGAGCAACGCAACGGTCAGTTCCTTGCCGAGCAGCCGCCTGAAATTCGACCCGTTGACCTGTCCCAGCGCAATCGCGCGGATGACCAGCGTCATCGTCTGATTGCCGGAGTTGCCCGCAATGCCCGCCACGATCGGCATCAACGCGGCGAGCGCGACGACGCGCTCGATCGTGCCTTCGAAAAGGCCGATCACGCGGGATGCGAAGAACGCGGTGCACATGTTCAGGGCGAGCCAGAGCCATCGATTGCGGGCCGACGTCCAGATGCCCGCGAAAAGATCCTCTTCTTCGAATAGTCCCGCCTGATTGAGAAGATCGGCCTCGCCCTCCTCGCGAATCACGTCGACGACTTCGGAAACCACCAGCCTGCCGATCAGACGACGGTTCTCCGTGACCACCGGTGCCGACACCAGGTCATAACGTTCGAACGCCTGCGCAGCGTCGAAGATGCTGTCGGGCGGATCGAAAGTGAGCGAATCCCGCACCATGATCGATTCGACCGTCGCCTCCGGCTCGCTGACCAGCAACCGACCGATCGGCAACACGCCCTTCAGCACGTCGTTGCGATCTACCACGAACACGGTGTCCGTGTGAGCCGGCAGTTCATCGAAGCGACGCAGGTAGCGGAACACCGTCTCGATCGTCACGCTCTCGCGAACGGTCACGATGTCGAAATCCATGTGGGCACCAACCGTGTCCTCGTCGGCGCTGAGCGCTTCACGCAACTGCCGACGCTCTTTCTCGGTGAGCGAGTCCTGCGCCTGTTCGACGATATCGGCCGGCAGATCATCGGCCAGTTCCGCCAGATCGTCGGCATCCAACGTGCGCGCCATCGCAGTCAGTTCCGGACCGGTCATCGTCTCGACGACGAACTCGCGAACGAATGGCGCCAACTCGAGCAGGATCGAACCGCGACGCTCGGCATCGAGGAGCGCCCAAAGCTGAGCACGGTCGATCGGCGGCAGCGCTTCGAGGATGTACGCGCCATCGGCAGGATGCAGCTTGTCGATGCGGGCACGCAGGTGAGACAACAACTGCCCTTCGTTGACCCGCTCGACCAGGCTCGCGCGATCGTCATCCGCGGTTGCGTCACGCATGTGACGAATCAGATCAAGGCGCTCGAGCCATTGCTGAACGTCCTGCAGCGCAATCGCGGCCGCTTCGTGGTCGGCCGGCAGGGCGGGCCCCTCGCCGGGATCGACA
The DNA here is from genome assembly GCA_041736455.1 of Burkholderiaceae bacterium. Lineage (GTDB taxonomy): Bacteria > Pseudomonadota > Gammaproteobacteria > Burkholderiales > Burkholderiaceae_E > JAUIAI01. The sequence goes on from JBGSTN010000556.1 coordinate 2,742, forward strand.
GACGTGTCGACGGGTGCAGATCCTGGCCTCGCCGCCGTCGGGTCGGGCAGATCCTGCGATGTCAGACGATTCGACGACTGCATCGTCTCATGCGACTTGCGGTCAGACTCGCTCGAGTCGCTGGAAGCTGACATGATTGGAGAGGAGGATGCCGGGTGAGTGGGGATGCCGCATTTGCCTGTGGGCAGCCTTTCATTATGAACGACTTCGCAAGCGCTGTCGGACTTGACCTGCCCTCACGATGCGGACTTCGCGAGGTCGAACCGACCTGCAAGGACGAAATCGTGCGATCGGCGCGCGTGCATCAAGGAATGCGCGCGACCGATGCGATGTCGGCAATCGCGGCGGTCCGTGCGGCCAGTCCTTTGCTCTGACGATTCTGGTCGTACCAGGCCGGTCGCGGAAGCATGGCTGCAAGCCGAGCAGCCTGTTGCTGGTTCAGCATCGACGCATCGACACCGAAGTAATGACGTGCGGCGGCCTGCGCACCGAACAGGCCATCGCCCCATTGCGCCAGATTCAGATAGAGCTCGAGGATTCGCCGTTTGCCGAGCAGGGCTTCCAGCATCCATGCGATGAGCACTTCCTGCGCTTTGCGCCAGTAGCTTCGCTGGCCGCTCAGGTAGAGATTCTTGGCAAGTTGCATGGTGATGGTCGAACCACCGAATGCGATTTCTTCGCGCGCGCGATTCGTGATCCAGGCGCGCTGTATTGCCTGCCAATCGACGCCCCGATGTTCGACGAACAACACATCCTCCGAAACGACCACTGCACGTTTGAGGGTATCGGCGATTGCGCCATAGGGGACCCATCGATGTTGTAGTCGCCCGGCCCGGCCGAGGCTCGCGAGGCGCTTCGCCTCGACCCGCATGAATTGACTCGTCGCCGGCTTGCCGTCCCGCAGCAGCAGCACCTGCGCGAAATACCAGCCCTGCAGGGTCAACGCCGCACAGAACAGTCCCAGGGCGAGCCACCCGACGATCTTGCGCACGCGCCGGCCGC
>JBGSTN010000568.1:0-6946 GCA_041736455.1 Burkholderiaceae bacterium
CGATGATCGGCACACGTCGATCGGTCGGCGCGCCCACACTGATTGCGATCGCCTCGTTGCCGCTCGCCTTGGCCGCGCGCGGCGGCTTGCCGGTGAGGGTGACGCTGACGGACTGCACCACGTCCTCCCCCGCGCTGATCACGTAGGGCCATGGTTTGGCGAGCGGACGCACGTAGGTCTTGAACGAGGCGTCGGTCCAGTTGCGATGGTCTTCGGTCTCGAACGCCTCGCCTTCCATCCGAACTGTCGCCGTGACGCCGGGCAGCACTTCGTGGGACATCGTGCGCAGGTTCAGGAAGGGCTGGACCGGGTCGACGAGTTCGGGGAAGGCGGAATGCTCCATCGTGCCGTCGATGTGTTCCAGAGCCACGGTTCGGCCCACGGTGCTCGCGAGCGGATGCAGGACGACGAAGCCCGTGCGCGCCGTGAGGAAATCGGTATGGGCGTGCGCGACCCCCTTGAACGCCAGGCGGCCATCGGCATTGCCTTCGATCGTCACGTCGAACACCAGCTTCTGTTCGTCGTTCTCACAGGTGGCACGGTAGGACACGACGAAACCGTCCGGCCTCTGGTCGATCTTCTGGCGACCGAGCTTCGGTACCCACGTCCCCCAGTTCCTGTCTCGGACCAGGAAAGCCAGGCCGCGCAGCACCTCGACCCCGGCGAATCGCAGATAGCGGAGTTGACCGTCGCTGTATTCGACGGTCATCGCGCCCGCGGTCAGGGTGCGCCCGACGGCATCGGGTTGACGGGTGCCGCAAAGCGCGATCGGCGCGGCGAGTTTCGGTGTTCGCATGTCGTACTCCCCTCGAATGACTGACTGGCGCAGCTCTCGTTGAAATCAATGACGGGCTACAGCACGTTTCCGCTGTCGGGATCGATCAGGACAGCGCGATTCATGTCGATGGCGAGATCGACCGACTCGCCCACGCGCGACACATCGTGCGCGAGCAGTTCGGCGACCGTCTCGGCGCCACCGAGCAGGAACGTCGCATAGGTTCGCGCGCCGGTCGGCTGCACGAGATCGATCCGTGCAGTCACCCGCTGTTCGCCGGGACGCAGGTTGTCGTCGGCGCGACGGATGTGCTGCGGCCGTATGCCCAACGTCACCTTGCGGCTCGATCCGGCATCGAGCAGACCGTCTCGTGTCGTGGGCAGCATCATCCGAATGCCATCCACGAGTCGCAAGGCCGGCTGCTCGCCAGCGTCGCTGCGGGCGAGTTCGCCGGCAACGAAATTCATCGCCGGCGAACCGAGGAAGCCCGCGACATAGCGCGTCGCCGGTCGCTCGTACAGATCGAGCGGCGCACCCTGCTGCTCGATATGACCATCGCGCAGCAGCACGATCCGGTCGGCCATCGTCATCGCCTCGATCTGATCGTGCGTCACATAGATCATCGTCTTGCCGAGTTCCTGGTGAAGCCGCTTGATCTCGCTGCGCATCTCGTCGCGCAGTTGCGCGTCCAGGTTGGACAACGGTTCGTCGAACAGATACAGACGCGCGTTGCGCACGATCGCGCGCCCGATCGCCACCCGCTGGAGTTGCCCACCGGAAAGCTGCCTGGGATGACGGTCGAGCAGTTGACCGATGCCCAGCATCTCGGCTGCGCGTTGCACTTTGGGGCCGATCTCGTGCGCAGGCGTCTTGCGCGCCCGCAGGCCGAACGCGATGTTCTCGAACACGGTCAGGAACGGATACAGCGCGTAGTTCTGGAACACCATCGCGATATCGCGCTGGCCCGGCGGCAGGTCGTTGACCTGCTGCCCGCCAATCTCGATCGTGCCGGCACTTGCGTCCTCGAGCCCGGCGATCGTTCGTAGCAGTGTGCTCTTGCCGCAACCCGATTGTCCGACCAGCACCGCGAACTCCCCTTCGAGAATTTCCAGATCGATGCCGCGTACCGCGTGGACGGCGCCATAGTACTTGTGCAGCCCGGTAATCCTCAGATCCGCCATCGTGTCAGCCTTTGACCGCGCCCAGAGAAAGACCGCGCACGAAGTAACGTTGCAGGAACGCCACCGCGACGAAGATCGGCATCGTGCCGAGCACCGACATCGCGGCGATCTTGGCCCAGAAGTTGGACTGGCCGCCGAAGTAGTGCGTGATCTGCACGGTGTAGGTCGTCACCGACGTGCGCGTCAACACCAGCGCGAACAGGAATTCGTTCCACGCGAACATGAACGTGAAGATCGCGGTCGCGAACAGCCCGGCGCGACACATCGGCAACACCACCTTCCACAGGATCTGCCAACGACTGTAGCCGTCGACCAGTGCGGCTTCCTCGAGTGCGACCGGCACGTCCAGGATGTAGCCGCGCATCATCCAGATCACATAGGGCAGGTTGAATGCCGTGTATAGCAGGATCACGCCGGCATAGGTATCGACCAGGCCGAACCAGGCGTAGAGCAGGAAGATCGGGAACACCACCGCGATCGGCGGCACCATCCGCTGTGAAATGATCCAGTTGGCCAGATGCTCGCCGCCGGTGCGGAATCGCGCGATCGAATAGGCGCACAGCGTGCCCAGCGACATCGCGATCACCGTGCTGACCAGCGCGATCACCAGGCTGTTCCAGACCGTCGCTGCATCGCCGTCGCGAAACAGTACCGCGTAGTTGCTCCATTGCACGCTCTGCGGCCACCAGACCGGTGGGTAGGCGAAGATCTCGTCGGCGGTCTTGAACGAGATCATGAACAGCCAGTAGACCGGGAACAGAAAGACGACGGTGATCGCGATGGCGGCGACCAGGCGCAAGGTGGCGACGAGCCTGGCGCGCTTCGTGCTCATCGGGCGATCCGAACCCGTTTCAAGGTCAGCAGCAGCAACGCCGTGAGAATCACGATCACCAGCAGCGCGACCGCCGCGGTGTAGCTGGTCTCGAACTGCTGGAAGCCCTTCACATAGGTGAACATGGAAATCGTTTCGGTCATGGTGCCGGGCCCACCGCGTGTCAACGCCCAGACAATATCGAACAAGCGGAAAAGATCGAGCGCACGGATCAGGATCGCGATCGCCATCACCGGCCAGATCGCCGGCAGCACGATCAGCCGGAACGTCCGCCACCAGCCCGCGCCATCGATGCTTGCCGCCTCGAGTTGCGACCGGTCGACGTTGGACAGCGCGGCCAGCAGCAGCAGGAACATGAACGGCGTCCATTGCCAGACTTCCGCCACGATGATCGCGGGATAGACCAGCGACGGATTGATCGTCCAGAGCAGCGTCGTCTCCTGACCCGCCAGCCAACTCACGATCTGATTGATCGGGCCGAACCGGTTGTCGAACATCAGCGACCAGGTCGCGCCGGCCACGATCGGCGAGATCATCACCGGCATCACGAGCAGCGCGATGAAGATCTGCCGCCCCGGCAGCTTGTCGAGAAAGAGCTGGGCCATCGCAAGGCCCAGCACCAGTTCGATCGGCAGCGCGATGGCGGTGAACACGACCGTGTGCCACAGCGCCTGCCAGAGCCGTTCATCCTCGAACAGCAATTCGTAGTTGAGCAGGCCCTGGAAGCCGTAGTCGACATCGGTCATCGTAATGTTCTGGAAACTCACGACGAGCAGATAGACGAGAGGAAAGACCCCGATCAGCAACAGCACGAAGATCGCCGGACCGATCGCGAGGAAGCGGAAATGGCGATCGGTGAAAGGGCGGCCTCCCTCCATCGACGAGCGAACTACTGACCGGCTGCTTTCGGATAGGCGCCCGACTTCGACGCCCACTCCGCATAGGCCTGCTTCTGCTTGTCGAGACCGACGCGCTTGGTCGTGTCGTCCCAGGCCTTGGCCGTGTCATCGAGGATCTTCTTCGGATCCTCGCCCGCCCACAGGCGGCTGAGCGCCTGGCGCAACGCCTCTTCGTACTTGTCGGTCTGGATGATCGACAGATCGAGCAGCCCGCTCTTCGAACCGGCACCCAGCGCGTTCAGGTACTCCTTCGCGTCGGGCCACAGCTTCTGGTATTCGGGATCGACGAAGTGCGAATCACGGAACGGATCGCGCAGCGCATAGGGGAGCTTGACCCGTTGGCTGCTGATCTCTTCACTGTTGAGCCACTGGATGAACAGATAGGCCGCTTCCTTGTTCTTGCTGGTCGACGCCACCGAGAGCGCGAAGCCGGTCGCAAGCTCCGGATGCCCGCCGGGCGGCAGCGCATAGCCGACCTTGCCGGCGATCGTGGTCTTGGGCACCCAGTCGAGCGCCTTCTCGTTCGCGAGATACCCGGCGGCGAAGCGTCCGTACGGTGGCCACGAGATCGTCATCGCACTCTGGCCCTTCAGGAATACGGCGAGATTCTCGACGAAGCCGAACTTCTCGACGCCGGGCGGCATAAAACGATTTTCGTTGCGCATGCCCGTCAGCGTCTTCACGCCGACGTCGCTGTTGATCGTCGCCTTCATGTTCGCATCGAAGAACTTGCCGCCTTCGACCCGGAACCGCTCCTGGAACATGTACATTGCATAAGGCGGGTCGCGGAAGAACGACGCACCATAGATGCCGTCGGCCTTGAGCTTCTCGCTCAGGAAACTGCCGATGTCGTCGAACTGTTGCCATGTCTTGGGCACGGCGAGTTCGTAGTTGAATTTCGCCTTGAAGGCCTCCTTCAGGTCGGCTCGTTCGAAAAGATCCTTGCGATAGTAGAAGACGAACACGTCGCCGTCGTCCGGAAACGCGTAGATCTTGCCGTTCACCGTCATCTGGTTGTCACGGTAGGTCGGCGCGATGGTCTTCAGCTCGTCGCGGTACTTGTACTTGTCGACCATCGGATCGAGCACTTCAAGTGCACCGGCGCGCGCCAGGTCAGGCATCCAGGCCGGACCGACGTTCAGCGCGTCATAGGCGCCCGTGCCGGCGCGGAACTCCTGCATGATCTTCGTGAACATCTCGGCCGTGGGTACCTCGACGACCTTGACCTTGCAACCGGTTGCCGCTTCCCATTTGGGCCCCGAGAAGTTGAGCGGATCGAGCGACTGCAGGCCGGCTTCCCAGACGATGTTGATGGTCTTGCCGCCGGTGCAGAGCGGCTTGGCGGCTTCGACGGCGCGCTGTGCGGCGCTCTGGGCGTGGGCGGCTCCGGACAAGGCAAGCGCGGCAAGAATGGCGGAAAGCAGGCTGGCGCGGACGTGCAACCGGCGGCGAGCCGGCATTCGTTGAATGGCCATGGTGTCTCCTGATTGATGTTTATTTGGCGCCCGGGCATTAGAGCATATTCCGGCACGGGGACGGAAGCAGCGCGCGCGGGCGCGAACGGGGCAGCCATCGCCAGCCACGTTTCAATTTTGCCCCGCACGCTCGGGTGAGGGGTAGGCCCGACGCCAGGAGGCCAACGCCAGGAGGACGCGAGCCAAGCTAGCGCAGATAGGGCGAAGAGTCCGATAAGAACTGATCCGCGTGGATCAACGCGACAACCAGGCCGTTGCGCGTCAACGCGACAACCAGGCCGTTGCGCGAGTCATCCGGCCAATCCGGTCGGCACTGCGCCGACGCCGAACGAGACGGCCGCGCGCAGGCGGCATAGGAAGGCCACGAGCGCGCCGAGCAGCACGACTGCGTCCAGGGGAGGATTTGCATGGGAAACCGGTGCCACAGGTGTGCGGTACGGACACGGCAAAGTGCGTGATCGGGAAATCGCCAACGGATCTCGAACCGATTGCGCTTCAGAGCCAGATCTGGACGGGTGCAATGCTTCGCGAACGGAGCACTGCACTCTGGCTCAACTGGCCATCGCCGCGCTATGCCAATGCGACGTCAAGGCTTCGTATCGGACTTCACCTCACCATAGGTGTTGTCATTGCCTTTTCTGACTTCCGACTTCAATTCGTTACGCACTTCCTCACGGGAACGCTGCGGTTCGCCTTGTGCCTGGTTCGGCATGGGGCTTTCCTGACCCTGTGGCCGCTCCTGGCCACTTTCCGCCTGGGTCCTGACTTCCGACTTCACTTCCTCACGGCTTTTCATCGACCCTGCGTCATCGATCTTCTGTTCGGGCACGACCTGTTGCGCCAATGCAGTCATTGCAGTGAAAGACAGCGCGACGGCTGTAATGGCAAATTTCATTTCATGATCTCCGATTGGTGAGCGGCCTCAATGGCCGGCATCCACCACAATCAGTAGCCAGAATCGTTCCTGCCTGGCCACAAGCAAGGGTCAAGGCAAATCCGTTGTCCTCGCCGACCTTGGCGAACCTCACTTGGGCCGATGGATCGCACAGAGCTTGTTGCCGTCCGGGTCTCGCACGTAGGCCAGATACAGCGAACCTGTGCCACTGCTCCGCGGACCGGGAGGCTTCTCGATCGACGTGCCGCCTTGCGCGACAGCCGTATCGTGAAATGTCTGCACCTGTTCGGGCGAACTGCACTTGAAGCCGATGGTGCCGCCGTTGGCACTCGTCGCGGGCTCGTCATTGATCGGTTCACTGACGCAGAACGTACTGCCGTCATGGCGGTAGAAAAGCCGCGTATGGCCGGTATCGGCTTGGTTGCGCACCGGTTCGCCCGCCCCCAGTGTGCCGAGCACTGCGTCGTAGAAGCGCTTCGAACGTTCGATGTCGTTCGATCCGACCATGATGTGATTGAGCATTTGTTCTTTCCTTTGTTGGCGCCATGCCGGAATCAGCCCCGAACTCTAACAGCGAGTCGGTAGCGTCGGCGCATCGATGCGGGTAGATCCGTGCGCCGGCGTGTCGCTTTGTTCGACAAAGAGCCATTTCCTTCTTCGATGCATCGATTCGTTCGACGAAGCGTGACTTCGTTCACCAATAGTGTGGACGTTGTCCCACGAGAATCCGCGAACGAAGACTCGACGGATCACAACGATGCGGATGCCAGCGCGTATGAGCAAACCCTCCCTTGCGACCTTTCTCGCCGCCGTGGTATTGATGGCCACCGCATGCGGTGGCGGTGGCGGCGACCCGGCGACGCCCCCAATAGTCGGCGGCCCCGCCGAT
>JBGSTN010000578.1:0-4078 GCA_041736455.1 Burkholderiaceae bacterium
CGACGGTCAACCTGCTGGCCTGTCTGGCCTTGCCGATCGTGCCTGCGATGCCCGCGCTCGCGTGGCCTCTCGCATTCCTCTGGGGGGGCGCTGGGGGGGCGCTCTACACGTTGGCGATGATCGAACTCGGACACCGTCACCGTGGCGTCCGACTGATCAGCGCGACCGCCTTGCTGGTGATGAGCTATACGATGGGCGGCCTGTGCGGGCCCATCGTGAGCGGCTACGCGATCGACATGTCGATCGGGGTCGCGTTCCCGATCGCATTCACCGCCATCGCAGGCATCGGGTTGGCTGCCCTATGGTTGGCCGGCCGCCAGGACCGGCGTGATCCGGCGCAGGATTTCCTCGGCGACCAGCCGGTGGGTGCGGCCGCTCGGATGAATGCTGTCGAAAAAGACGAATAGATCCAGTTGTTCATCACTGCAGTAATCGGCGAACCTGAAACTGTCGGTGATGTAGCAGCCCTGCCTTGCATTGGCGAAGCCCAGCGCGTTGGCTCGAACGATCACGTCGTCCAGGATCGAGTACGCATCGACCAGGGTGATTGCCAGGCCGGGCGCCGCCAACGCGTCGGTCTTTCTCTGCAAGGCGGCATTGAAGTAGTTGGTGTTCGCCGTCGCCTGCGCGACGCGTCCGGGAGCGATCGACGTTTCCTCGGCAATGATCTTGGGCGTCCGGCCGACGTCGAGCGAGTTCATCACGATGAATCTGCGCGCTCCTCGTGATGCCAGCGATTGCACGGCATTGCCGATTGCATCGACGGCGAGGTCCAGCCGCGCCGCTGCATCGGGACGATCCATCACGTCGAGAATGTCGTTGCCGCCGATGCTGATGACGAAGAGATCTGCCGGATCGGCCTGGCCGTCGTTCTTGCCGAGAAACGACCGGATCTCGCCCGCCAGGTCGAGATCGCCGCTGTTGCCATTTGCCTTCGCACCCGCGACTGCGTAGTTCCTGCCGCGCTCGTCGGGGGAAAGGTAATTGGATGGTTCGAGCGTCTGACCGATCGACTGGGCGATGTAGTCGACGATCACCGGGCCATTCGAGATCCGGTTGTTGTAGAAAGGCGCCGGCAGGTCGGCGCCGACAGTCAGCGGCTCACCGAGATTGCCCGCATCGGAAAGACTGTCACCGAATACGTAGAGGTCTTTCGTTCCGACGACCGCAGGCGGCTGCGGGTCACCCGACACGACTGGACCGTCGTCGTCGTTGCCGCAGGCAACGACGAACAGCGTCGCCATCAAGACGAAGGACAGGCGCGTTCGCGCCGAACTCGACGGGCCAGACATCGTGATCTTCTCCTCCTGAGATTCCTGCGGCGATCCGCAGCAACGCCGCGCAGTGCGGGCACTCAAATGCCAGTGCGGGCACTCGTCTGCAAGAACGATGCCCGGACCGGCCCGGATCCGGCCGCCTGTTCGAACGCGACTGCTCGAATGCGGCTATTTGACCGAGACGGGCCGCACCGCTCGCCCCGCAGCGGGCTCGTCGGCCTTCGACTCCGTCATCGCACCGCCACGCGTCGTCGTGAGCACGGTGACGACCGACTCGACGAAATCCGCACACGGCTTCGGTCGACCGTAGTGGAAGCCCTGGAAGCCCGAACAACCCCACCGGGCCAGCAATTCATGCTGATTCGCCGATTCGACGCCTTCGGCGATCAGGGCCAGTCCGAGGTTGCGTGCCATGCCGATGATCGTTCTCACGATGACCGCATCGCTCGGGTCGGTCATGATATCGCGCGTGAAAGCGCGATCGATCTTGAGTTCGTCCAGCGGCAGGCGCTTCAGGTAGGCCAGTGAAGAATAGCCGGTGCCGAAGTCATCGAGCGAGAATCCGACGCCCATCGCGCGGATGTCGTTCATCTTCTGGATCGCCTCTTCCGCGTAATCGAGCAGCAGGCTCTCGGTGAGTTCGAGGGAAAGCATCGCCGGGTTGGCCCCTGTGACGGCCAGTGCTTCGCGAACCTGGGCGACGAAATCCGGTTGACGGAACTGTCGCGCGCTGACGTTGACCGACAGGCGAAGCCTTGCCAGGGGTTCGTCTCCCGCCCATTGCGCGAGCGTCGTACAGGCCTGCTCGAGCACCCATCGACCGATCGGTACGATCGTGCCGGTCTGCTCGGCCAGACCGATGAATTCCAGCGGCGGGATCATGCCCCGAGTCGGATGATTCCACCGCAACAGGACCTCCGCGCCCTTGGGCCGCATGGACTCGTCGACCTGCACCTGGAAGTACAGCTCGAACTGGTCGGAGCGAAGTGCTCGACGCAGATCCATTTCCAGCGCCGCCCGGCGTTCGACCGCCTGCTGCATCGATGGATCGCAGAACCGGACCTGGTTCCGACCGAGCACGCGCGATCGTTCGACTGCCGCATCGGCGCTGCGCAACGCGTATTCGACCGTTTGCGTGTGCTCGTCGAACAGCGCCACGCCGATGCTCGCGGTCACGAGATAGTGCGCGCCATCGATATGGATCGGTTCGCGAATGGCATCGAGCAGGCGGTTGGCGAGTGATTCAGCGGCCTTCGCGGCGCGTTCTTCGTTGCCGGGCAGTCTTTCGAGCAGGACGACGAATTCATCGCCGGCCACCCGGGCCACGACGTCGTTGGGCCGACCACCACGCTTCAGTCGTTCGGCGATCTCGATCAGCAACTGATTGGCCCCGTCGTACCCGAGCGCTTCGTTGACCGACTTGAACGAATCGAGATTGATGTGCAAAAGCGCACCGAAGGTCGACCCGGTCTTCGATCGCTCGAGCGCCTGCGACAGCCGATACGAGAGCGACAGGCGGTTGGGCAATTGTGTCAGCGGATCGATCGCGACCAGACGCCGGATCTCCGCGCGGGCGGCCAGACTCTCCGTCTGATCGTTGACCAGCACGACGTACGCGCTCTTGGCATTGGACTGGATGGGGCAGAGGCGACATTCGACGTCCAGCACCGTGCCGTCCCGTCGTCGATGCCGCATCTTGATGCCGTGCATGCCGGACCGATCGGGATCTTCGACCAGACGGCGGAAACCGCGTGCCTGACCCGAATCGAACAGGATCGCCAGCGGCTTGCCGTCGAGAAGATCCTTGGGATAGTCGTACAGGGCGAGGGCCGCCTGATTGACCTCGGTGATGGTTTCGGCACGGGGATCGAGCACGAGCATCGGCAGGGGCGAGTTCGTGAACAGAGAGCGGTAGCGCAACTCGCTGAGACGCATCCGCTCTTCGATCTCCCGCGTCTCGCTGACGTCGCGCAGGATGCCGACGATCATGATGGGTCGATTGTTTTCATCGGCCATCGGCCGGGTCGTACCGGTGACCCACACATACGCATCGTCCTGCCGGCGGATCCGGTACGTCAACTCGGAAACCTCGCCGCTGACGATGCACTGCCTGCGCGCCTGTTCGAACGCACCGACGTCGTCCGGATGGATCAGGTTCAAGAGTTCGAGGTTCTCCGGCGGTGGCCGCCCGGCGGGATGCCCCAGCAAACGCAATATGCCGGGCGAGACCTGACAATGGCCGCTGCGCAGGTCACTGGCATAAGTACCGGTCACCGCGGTGTCGAGCAGAAGCGATATCTGCGCCGCCCGGATCCGATCGGAACTGACCGGTGGATGGTCGCCCGGTTCGGTATCGACGACGATCGTGAACTCGGCAATCTCCCTGCCAACGGCAACACCGCCACTGGATCGGGAGGAACCCCCGCTTCCGCCCTGCGGCGGGACTGCGGGTGAAGGGTTAGGTCTGCCAGCCATGGGCCTGAACGATGAGAGGATCGTGCAAGCATGACGGACCCGACATCGTCGGTTCGCGGGAAGAGCGGTGGGATCACAGCGCAATTCCCGGTGTGATACCAGCCGTACGGATCGACGCTACCGCCGGGCACCCGATACGATTCGGAATGCCGCGTTCCAAACGGCCGGACGGTTCAGGGACCCCGGCGCCGCGCCAGTTCCTCGAGACGCGCCAACCGCTCGGCCAGCCTGTCGATCTGCTCACGGGCGCGATCGAAGACTGCGCGCCCCACCACGGGCGAACCGTCGCGGGAAGCGGTCTCGGAGACGACGGACTCGGCCTGGTC
>JBGSTN010000624.1:0-16887 GCA_041736455.1 Burkholderiaceae bacterium
GTCGGCGGCTTCTCCGGGATTGCCTGGTTTGCGCGCGGGCACTACGCCTTTTCGGGCGGCACCGCGTCGTCGACTGGCCGTGCCAGGACGCAGCTCACGAACCAGGTCATCGTAGAAGATGAATTCATCGCAATTGGCCATCAATAGATCGGAGGTCGATTTCTTGACGCCAACGCCGATCACCGTTTTGTTGTTTTCGCGCAACTTGCTGACCAGGGGCGAAAAATCCGAATCCCCGCTGATGACGACGAAAGTATCGACATGAGACTTGGTGTAACAGAGATCAAGCGCGTCGACGACCATCCGGATGTCAGCCGAGTTCTTGCCAGACTGGCGCACGTGCGGCACCTCGATCAGTTCGAAGGACGCCTGGTGCATTGCTGTCTTGAACGCCTTGTAGCGATCCCAGTCGCAATAGGCTTTCTTCACGACGATGCTGCCCTTCAGCAGCAGTCTTTCGAGAACGAGGGAGATATCGAAGCGATCATAGTTCGCCTCCTCGACGCCCAGGGCCACGTTCTCGAAGTCGCAGAACAACGCCATGCTGCGAGTGTCAGGATTGGCCGCAGTCAATACCCTCTCCATGTATACGATTGATCACGGCGCGAGTGTGACAGAAAAGCGTCTGCGAGCCGCGCGCTACCATGCGATATGACCATCGAACCAACAGCAGAAACGCCGCGACTTTCCAAACGCCTCAGCGAACTCGGCCTGTGCTCGCGCCGCGAGGCCGAGGAGTGGATCGTCAACGGATGGGTCAGCGTCGACGGCGTCGTGATCGATGTACTGGGCAGCCGGGTCACGCGTGATGCGAACATCACCATCGATCCTGCGGCCCGTCGCTCACAGGCGCAACTGGTCACGGTCCTGCTCAACAAGCCGATCGGCATCGTCTCGGGTCAGCCCGAAGACGGCCACGAGGCGGCCATCAAGCTCATCACGCCCGAGGCACGCTGGTCCGAAGACACCTCGCCGTTGCAGTTCGTCCCGTGGCACCGACGCGGACTTGCTACCGCCGGGCGACTCGATATCGACTCGACCGGTCTCCTCGTCCTGACACAGGATGGACGCATCGCCAAGCACCTGATCGGCAACGATTCGGCGATCGAAAAGGAGTATCTGGTCCGCGTGACGGGCACGCTCTCCGACGACGGCTTGAACGAACTGCAGGGCGGCATGATGCTCGACGGAGAAACGCTCAAGCCCGCCAAGGTCTCGTGGCAGAACGAGGACCAGTTGCGCTTCGTGCTGCGCGAAGGCAAGAAACGTCAGATCCGGCGAATGTGTGAACTGGTCGGATTGCAGGTCGTCGGCCTGCGCCGCGTGCGCATCGGTCGCATCCCGCTGGGCAATCTGCCGGTCGGGAACTGGCGGTACCTGGGCGCCGACGAGCGGTTCTGAATCGGATCCGGCAATTTTTATCCGGACGGCATTTCATTACCGACGCTTACACCTGCTTGCCGGTTAATTCGCCGCATCGGCCAGGTTGCCCCGACCTCCCCCTTCAGAATGTGGCCACTCGATCGACCTCACCCGATCGCAGTACGCGACTGCACGATGCGTTGCCTACCGGCAGCCGTAATCGCACGCAAACAAGACCAAGCTGCCGAACAACCACCTCCTGAACGGCAATCGCGGTTTCCCCCAACGTAACGAAAGTTTACGAGGTAGAGATGGAAGTCAGAGAGACCTGCGAGGCCTCGCCCCAGCCATTGCCTGAAATCGGCTTGTTGCCGGTTGGCGGCGCGATTGCAACGCTGGCGCTGGCCGCATGCAGCAGCGGTCAGGACGATCCCTTCTTGAACCAGCCTTCCGGGACGGCCGTATCGAGTTCCGGGACGAGTGCGTCGAACGATGGTTCGTTCGTGTCGAGCGATGGAACGCCCGTGTCGAGCGATGCGACACCGGCGAACGGCACGGTAATCTCCGACCCCGAAGCAAGTTACGCTGCGGCCAAGGCGCCTGAACCGGATCCGCGCCGCGCCTGCCGCTTCCTTCAGCACGCATCGATGGGCGCGACGGAAGAAGACCTCGCGCGCGCGATGACACTGGGCTTCGATGCCTGGCTCGAAGAGCAGCGCTTCAAGTCGGGCAACGGATCGCGCTGGCAGTTCATGGACTCGCACGGGGCCAACGACTACAACCTGCGCCATATGACCGAGACCGTCGACAGTGCGCTCTGGTACAAGCTGATCACGTCGCCGGACACGCTGCGCCAGCGCGTCACGCTCGCGCTAAGCGAAATCTTCGTCATCAATCCGACCGGTCTGAGCAACGCGGGCGAATGGGCTTCCTATGGTGCAGCGGAATATGTCGACGGCCTCGAGAAGCGCGCGTTCGGCAACTATCGTGACCTGCTCGAGTACATCACGCTATGCCTGCCGATGGGCTTCTTCCTGAGCCTGAGCAACAGCAAGAAGGCCGACGACTCCGGGCGCAAACCCGACGAGAACTATGCTCGTGAAATCATGCAACTGTTTTCGATCGGGTTGTACGAGTTGAATCCCGATGGCACGGTGCGGCGCAGTGCCGACGGCGGAGCGATCCCCACCTACACGCTGGACGACGTCACCGGCATTGCACGTGCGCTCACCGGCTGGCAGCGCACCGGCGAAGCGAATTCATTCGACAAGTGGCAACTTCCGCTCAAGCATCACGCGCCCGATCACGAGCAGGGAGAAAAAGTATTCCTGGGCAAGTCGATTCCCGCCGGCACCGACGGCCCGACCTCGCTGAAGTTCACCCTCGATCTCATCGCCAATCATGCGAACGTCGGCCCGTTCCTCGGCCGTCAGCTGATTCAGCGCCTCGTCACGAGCAATCCGAGTGCGGCCTATGTGCAGCGAGTCGCCGCGGCCTGGGCAGACAATGGCGAAGGCGTTCGCGGCGATCTCTTCGCCGTGATTCGAGCCATTCTCATCGACCCGGAAGCGACCGATGACGTCACGCTCACGATCGACGACTTCGGCAAGGTCCGCGAACCCATCCTTCGATTCGCCCAGTGGGCGCGCACCTTCGGCGCCAGCGACAACAGCAACCAGTACGACATTCCGGATCTGAGCGATCCAGCCAACCATCTGGGTCAGAGTCCGCTGCGTTCGCCTTCGGTATTCAACTTCTTCCGGCCCGGATTCGTCCCGCCGAACACGCCGCTGGCAACGCGAGGCCGCGTGGCACCGGAATTGCAGATCAGCAGCGAAGCTACGATCGCGTCGTATGTGAATTTCATGACCGAGGTCATTGCCGATGGCGCGTTCGGGGTCAGGGCCAACTACTACCGCGAAGAAGCGCTGGCCGGCGATCCGGCCGCGCTGGTCGCCCGTATCAATCTCATGCTGACGGCCGATCAACTGACCGCACCTGCGCTCGCTCTGATCACGCAGACCATTGCCGCGATGCCCGCCAGCAGCGGCAGCGACCGCCTCGCCCGTGTCCACGCGGCGATCCTGTTGACGATGGCGTCACCCGACTATCTCGTTCAGAAGTGAACGGTCGACCTGCGCCAGATACCGCAAACAAGGATAACGATTCATGACGAACTTCTCTGATCGGCAGGCCGGCCGACGCGCCTTTCTCAAACGCGGCGGTGCGTTGATGGCGACCGGCGTCGCTGCCCCGCTGGCGATGAACCTGTCAGCCATCAGTGCCGCTGCGGCGGCCACGGCCACCGACTACAAGGCGCTGGTCTGCGTTTTCCTCTATGGTGGCAACGACAATTACAACACGATCGTTCCCTACGACTCGACCGACTACGGGACGTACGCCAGATTCCGCGGCGGCCTGGCGACCGGCCGCGATGCCTTGGGCAATACGGTACTCAATACGTTGCAGGGTCTGCCCGATGGCCGCCAGTTCGCCCTGGCACCCCAGCTCAAGGGCATGAAGCGTCTGTTCGATCAGCAACGGATGGCCGTGCTGCTCAACGTCGGTCCGCTGATGCAGCCGACCACCGCTGCACAGGCCATCGCGCGGACGGTTCCCCTGCCGCCGCAACTCTATTCGCACAACGACCAGCAGTCGGTGTGGCAGGCGCTGGCCGCCGAAGGTTCGTCGTCAGGCTGGGGCGGACGGATCGGCGAGCGATTCCGTGCATCGAATACGCAGGAGATCTTCACCAACGTTTCGGTGGGCGGCAATGCGGTGATGGTGTCCGGCGATCAGGTTGCCGAGTATCAGATGACGGCTACCGGTTCAGTGGCCTACAAGGCGCTGCAGGGCACGACCTATGGCTCGGGCGCCGTGTCCGATGCGTTGCGGCGACTGGTGACCGCACCGAGTACCGATCTGATGAAGCAGGCGCTGGCGAACACCGCGCAACGTGCGATCTCGGCCAATGCGGTCCTGTCGGGCGCGCTGCAGCAGAGCCCGAACCTGCAGTCGGTGCTGGCCGCCCAGGACAAGCTCACCGCGCAACTGCTGATGGTGGCGCGCATGATCGCCGCGCGCGACCAGATCGGCGTCAAGCGCCAGGTGTTCTTCGTGGGCATCAACGACTTCGACAATCATGCGAATCTCGGCCAGTACCACCCGACCTTGCTCAGCATGGTCGACGACGCCTTGACATCGTTCTACGACGCGACCGAGTCGCTGGGAGTCGCCAACCTGGTCACCACCTTCACGGCCTCCGAATTCGGCCGCACGCTGACCAACAACGGAACGGGAACCGATCACGGTTGGGGCAGCCACCACATGATCATGGGCGGCGCCGTCAAGGGTCAACGCATCTACGGCACGGCGCCGCAACTGGGTGATCGTGGCCCCGACGATGCGGGCCAGGGGCGACTCGTGCCGACCACTTCGATCGAGCAACTGGCCGCCACGCTCGCCGCGTGGTTCGGTCTGACCGCCACCGAAATCACCGAAGTGCTGCCGCGCGTCACGAACTACGACCAACCGCTGCTGGGATTCGTTTGATCGCCTGACGGGGCGCAATCGCTTCCTGATTCAGGCGACAAGGGTGGTCCGGCAAGGGCTTCCAGCACGCCACCGCACCTCCGCGGTTCCAGCGTTGCGAGTACGGTACGCGCGAATCAGGCAGCCGCCCGCACCAGCAACGCGCCGCTGGTGCGATTGCTGGTCGGATCGACAAGAATCATCGCACCGCTGGCGCGGTTGAGTTCATAGGGCTCCACCGGCAACCCGATCTGCGTCTGGACACTGACGTGCCCGATCTCGTTGACCGACAACTCATGCGCGTCGATGTGGTCCAGCGTGTGGATGTCGACCCGGTGGTGAATCTTCGTGATGCGGCCCTGCACCCAGCGATTCCCGTGACGGACCCAGTACTTGCGGCCAATTTCGGCCGGCTCCGTGTCCAGCCAGGCGAGTGTTCCATCGAACTGGTCTGTGGTGTGCAGCGATCCCGCTGACGCAATCCAGTCACCACGCGACACGTCGACCTGACGGTCGAGCACGATGCCCGCTGATTCACCGGCTTCGCAACCCGCGACGACCGCTCCGGCGCGACGCACCTCGGTGACCGTCGCTGCCTCACCGCTGGGAAACACCTGCACCGCATCACCTGCCTTGACGCTGCCATGGGCAATTCTTCCCCAAGCGGTGCGTAACTGATTGCCCGTGCCATCACCATCGCGCGCGACATACTGCACGGGCTGCAGCAAGGTCCCGTCGTGTCGCTCATCGGTTGCAGGCAGGCTCTCGAGCACTTGCAACAGTGTCGGGCCTCGGTACCAGGCCCAGTTGCTGCTGGGCGTCGCCACATTGTCGCCACGCAGCGCTGACAAAGGAATGATTCCCTGGATGTCGATGCCTGCCTGCTGCGCAAAACCCTCGATGGCTTGCCGAACGGCATGAAACGCCACTTCGGCCTCATCATCGATCGCATCGAGCTTGTTGATGGCGAAGACGATGTTCGGTACCCGGAGCAACCGTGCCAGCAGGCTGTGGCGACGCGTCTGCGGAAGCAGCACCACGGGCCGCGCCCGCCAATCGATCTTGGTGATGTCGACGAGCACGACGGCAGCGTCGCTGCCGGCGGCCGCTGTCACCATGTTGCGGGTGTACTGCTCGTGGCCCGGCGCATCGGCAATGATGAACTTGCGATGCCGGGTGGCGAAGTAGCGATAGGCGACATCGATCGTGATGCCCTGCTCACGCTCCGCCTCCAGACCATCGGTCAAGAGCGACAGATCGATGGGCGCACCGACAGCGCGACGCTCGAGGGCGTCCAGCTGATCGGAAAGTATCGCCTGGCCATCGAACAGCAGTCGGCCGATCAACGTGCTCTTGCCGTCATCGACACTGCCCGCTGTGAGAAAACGCAGTACCCGGTGTGTGAGAATTTCTGGATTGGCGTGCGGTGCATTCATCGTGAGCTCGGCAATCAAAAGTAGCCTTCCTTCTTCCGGCGCTCCATCGAGGCCTCGGAGGTCCGGTCGTCCATGCGCGTGGCGCCTCGTTCACTCACCGTGACCGACAGGGTCTCGGCGACGATATCGGCAGGCGTCTGTGCCGGGCTTTCGACCGGACAGGTGCAGGTCATGTCGCCCACCGTGCGGAATCGAACGACGGCGGTCTCCGCCGTTTCACCCGTTCGCAGCGGTGTGACCGGTGTGAGCGGAACCAGCAGCCCCTTGCGGCGAATCACTTGTCTTGCGTGGCTGAAGTAGATCTCCGGCAACGGGATGTTCTCGCGAGCGATGTAGAGCCACACGTCCAGTTCGGTCCAGTTCGAGATCGGGAACGCACGGAAGTGCTCCCCCGGACGCATCCGCGTATTGAAGAGGCTCCACAGTTCCGGACGTTGTTCCTTCGGCAGCCATTGGCCGAAACTGTCGCGGTGGCTGAAGATGCGTTCCTTCGCACGCGCCTTTTCCTCATCGCGCCGGGCACCGCCGATCAGGCAGTCGAAGCGGTGCTCCTCGATGGCTTCCAGCAAGGTGACGGTCTGGTGGCCATTGCGCGACTCGAGCGGATCAGCGAGGCGAACGGTGCCACGCTCGATCGAGCGCTCGAGATGCCCGACGATCAGCCGTTCGCCCATTTCGGCAATGCGCGCCTCACGGAAATCGATCACTTCGGGAAAGTTGTGACCCGTGTCGACATGCAACAATGGAAAGGGCAGACGGCCATCGAAGCGTGGGCGATCACCGGCCCTGGACCGCTTCATCTTGAACGCCTTCTCGGCGAGGTGCAGCACCACGCAGGAGTCCTTGCCACTGGAAAACAGCAGCGCCGGCCGTTCGAAGGCGCCCACCACTTCACGTAGCACGAAGATCGCTTCTTCCTCGAGCGCGGCGAGATGGCGATAGTCCAGTTCCGGCAGGAGCTTGTCGAGGTCAACGGGAGCGTTCATGTCTGGGCGTCTTGGAAATCAATCGAACGAGAGAATCGCAGGACCGGACTCGGCCAGCAGCCGTGATCGGGTCGATAGTCGAACAAGGCGGTCGGAGCGTGCATCCGTTGCCACCTCCCTCAGGAATGGACATGCAGACCGCATTCCTTGAGCCCTTCCTGCTCCCACCACCAGCGACCGGCGCGGAAGTCCTCGCCCACGGCGATCGCTCGCGTGCATGGCGCGCAGCCGATGCTGGGCATGAACTCGTCGTGCAGCGGGTTGTAAGGAACATCGTGGCTGGCGACGTAATGCCAGACATCGCCCCATGACCAGTCGGCGATCGGGTTGAACTTGGTGCGGCCGCGATCGTCAGGTTCACTGAAGGGGACGTCGACGCGATGCTCGGACTGCTCGCGACGCAGGCCCGTGATCCACGCCGAGCGTGATTCGAGCATGCGCGAAAGCGGTTCGAGCTTGCGGATACGGCAACACGCCTTGCGCAGGTCGACACTTTCGACCATGGCCCGCTCGCCATGCACGCGAACGAACTCGATGGCGGCCTGTGCGACCGGCTGATAGCGTTCGACGGACAGGCCGTAGTGCGCGTGGATCCGATCGATCAATGCAACCGTCTGTGGATGAAGCATGCCGGTGTCCAACGTGGCCAGCGCGATAGGCAGCCTGAACCTGGCGATGATGTCCGTGATCACCATGTCTTCGACGCCCAGGCTGGTCGCCTGCACGATCTGACCGGCATGGGCAATGGCGGCCACCTTGAGCCGCTCCACGGTCTCGGCGACTCGCTCGGCATGGTCACTGGACGGCCGGTCGTAAAGGTCGATGGCGCCCATGATCAGATCCCCTGCCCCAGGGAGCTGTTGGCAGCAGCGATCCGGCGCTGCGAATCCGCCTCGAGCTCGGCATGAATATCCCGGGCAAACGCCGGCCGCCCCTGAACGACATCGCCCTGGTAGTGCCCGGGAAAGAATTCCAGTGCACGCTCCGCAGACGCTCGCTTCTGGTCGCTTCTCAGGACCACCGCGTCGAAACCGGTGCGAGCCAGCAGCGGCATCATGTCCACGAGCACGTCGCCCGTCGCGCGCAGCTCGCCCTGATAGCGATAGCGCAGACGCAGCAGTCTGGCTTGCGAATAGGCCCGCCCATCCACCCACTTCGGGAAATGCAGCGTGATCAATTCGAGCCGGCGTACATCCTCGGCCAACACTTCGATGAAGGCGTCGTTAGGCACGAGCACGCCTACTGCAACGTCCTCCGGCCAGCTCTTGCGAACGGCATGCCATTGGGCCAGCGTCAGCAGGCTGAATGCCTTGACGGCAGGGTGACTGACCGGACCATCCTCTCCCCCGACACGATGCCAGGGGTCCTGCTGGGTATCGATGAAACGCATGATCACTCTCGTTGCCTGCTGTATCAGGCGTGGGCGGCGGTGCTGCGCCGAACCTGATTCGCAGCCTGTTTGAAGGGATCGATCCCCACGCGCAGTACCGTGTCGATGAACCGTTCCGCCGATCGCCTCTGGTCGCGATACGTGGCAATGACGGCCTCGACCACATCCGGCACTTCATCGGCTGCGAACGACGGCCCGATGACCTTGCCGGTGCGCGCAGCCGGCGCCAGATTGGAGCCATCCGATCCGCCCAGCGTGATCTGGTACCACTCGCTGCCGTCCTTGTCGACACCCAGGATGCCGATGTGACCGCTGTGGTGATGACCGCAGGAATTGATGCAGCCACTGATGTGCAGATCGATATCGCCGATATCGTCCAGTTCGTCGAGATCCTGATAGCGTTCGATCAGTTCGTTGGCGATCGGAATCGAGCGCGCATTGGCCAGTGCGCAGAAGTCGCCGCCCGGACAGGCGATCATGTCGCTCAGCAACCCGATGTTCGGCGAAGCGAAATGCGCGCGCTGCGCCTGCTGCCACAGTGCGTAGAGATCGACCTCGCGCACCCAGGGCAGCAGCAGATTCTGGTCATGCGTGACACGCAACTCGCCTTGACTGAAAGTCTCGGACAGCTCGGCGGCCGCATCCATCTGATCGGCCGTCGCGTCGCCGGGCGCCTGGCCCACGCGCTTGAGCGACAAGGTCACGCAACGGTAGCCGGCGAGTCGATGGCCATGCACATTCCGCTCGAGCCATTTGCGGAAGGCCCGCGGCGCTTCGTCCGGCGCACCGTTGCGGAAGGTGATGGGCAAATCGGCCGGCCCACCAGTACCGCAGACGACTTCCCCCCGAACGCCGGATGGCACGGTGAAGCAGGCGGCCACGCGATCGAACTCGGCCTGCGGGATGACATGCGCACCGCCGAACAGGTCTTCGCCAAGGATTCGATCGAACTCCTGATTGACCTGATCGAAGAATCGCTTACCCTCCGCCTTGACCAGAATCTTGATGCGCGCCTTGTAGAGATTGTCGCGGCGGCCGAAGCGGTTGTAGACGCGGACGATGGCTTCGATATAGACGAGGATCTGCTGCCAAGGCACGAAGTCGTTGATGACGCTGCCGATGATCGGCGTGCGACCCATGCCGCCGCCGACCAGCACACGAAATCCGACATTGCCGGCGTCGTCGTACCGCAGATGCAGGCCGATATCGTGCCAGCCCGTCGCCGCGCGGTCTTCACGCGCGCCGCTGACGGCGATCTTGAACTTGCGGGGCAGGAAGGCGAACTCGGGATGCAGTGTCGTCCATTGACGCAGCACTTCGCAATAAGGACGTGCGTCGATGATCTCGTCGTCGGCGACACCGACACGAGCATCGGCCGTGATATTGCGAATGCAGTTGCCCGAAGTCTGGATGCCGTGCATGTCGACTTCGGCAAGTCGATCCATCGCATCCGCACTGCGCGACAACGGAATCCAGTTGAACTGGAGATTCTGGCGGGTCGTGAAATGCCCGTAGCCCCGGTCGAATTCCCGGGCGATCACCGCGAGTTGGCGCAGTTGACGTGCCGACAGTTCGCCGTACGGCACCGCGATGCGCAGCATTGGTGCATCGCGCTGGATATACCAGCCATTCTGCAAGCGTAATGGCTTGAATTCTTCGTCGCCGAGCTCGCCCTGGAGATTGCGCTCCAGTTGGTCGCGATACTGCGCTGCGCGCTGGCGGACGAAGACCTTGTCGAATTCGGTGTACTGGTACATGGTTGGTTTGGCATACAGGCACCACAGCCGCAGGCTGAGCGCCGCGTCGCGGTCGACCCGGAATTGGGAATGGCGCGACTCTACTCAGTCTGGCACCGCAATGAAAAGAACGGTTTGCCATGAGCAGATGCCGGCAGGTAATCAATTCCACCGAACATATGCATCTGCCAAATGGTTCGTTATGAACCGTGATCGGCAGTGCCTAGAATCGCGTCCTTTCCTGGCGAAGCCCTGCGAGCAAAACTTATGCGATCGAATCACTTCATCCGTCGACTGTTCACGACCGGCACCCTTTCGCTGGCCCTCGTCTGTGGCGGTGCCCAGGCCAAGGACATCCAGTTGCTCAACGTGAGCTACGACCCCACGCGTGAGCTCTACGTCGAGTTCAACAAGTCGTTTGCCGCGCACTGGCAGTCGGTCACCGGCGACAAGGTGACCGTCAAGCAATCGCACGGCGGCTCCGGCAAGCAGGCCAGGTCCGTGATCGACGGACTCGATGCCGATGTCGTGACGCTGGCCCTCGCCTACGACATCGACGAACTGTCCAACAAGGGCAAACTGATTCCGCCTGACTGGCAGACGCGCCTGCCGAAGAACAGCTCGCCCTACACCAGCACCATCGTCTTCCTGGTTCGAAAAGGCAATCCCAAGGGCATCCGCGATTGGGACGACCTGGTCAAGCCGGGCCTGTCGGTGGTGACGCCCAATCCGAAGACCTCGGGCGGTGCGCGATGGAACTATCTGGCTGCGTGGGGATATGCGCTGAAGAAGTCCGGCAACGACGACAACCAGGCCCAGAAGTTCGTCGCCGACCTGTACGCCAATGTGCCGGTGCTCGATTCGGGCGCGCGCGGCTCGCTGATTACGTTCACCGAACGCGGGGTTGGCGACGTGTTCCTGTCGTGGGAAAACGAAGCGTACCTGGCGACCAGGGAACTGGGGCCGGACAAGTTCGAGATCGTCGTCCCGTCGCTGAGCATCCTGGCCGAACCCCCCGTGTCCATCATCGACAAGACCGTCGACCGCAAGGGCACGCGCGAGGTGGCGACCGCCTACCTGCAGCATCTGTATTCGCCCGAAGGCCAGGAGATCGCCGCGCGCCACTACTACCGCCCCACGCTGCCCGAGGTGGCGAAACTTTTCGAAGGGCAATTCGCGAAGGTATCGCTGTTCACCATCGACGAATTGCTCGGCGGCTGGGCAGCCGCGCAGAAGCGCCATTTCGCCGATGGCGGCATCTTCGATGCCATCTACACCAGGCGTTGACAAGGTGATCGAGGCGTCGAAGCGGTCGCCGCGACGACCGTGATGCTTTCGCGCGCGCTGCTCAA
The DNA here is from genome assembly GCA_041736455.1 of Burkholderiaceae bacterium. Lineage (GTDB taxonomy): Bacteria > Pseudomonadota > Gammaproteobacteria > Burkholderiales > Burkholderiaceae_E > JAUIAI01. The sequence goes on from JBGSTN010000624.1 coordinate 11,794, forward strand.
GCGTCACTCGGTACTGCCCGGTTTCGATCTGGCGCTCGGATTCTCGGTGTTGTACCTGAGCCTGATCATCCTGATTCCGTTGGCCGCCGTCTTCGCCAAGACGTTCACGCTGACCTGGCCGCAATTCGTCGAGGCAACGGCATCGCCCCGGGTCCTGGCCTCGTACCGGCTCACCTTCGGCGCCTCGCTGCTTGCGGCGCTCGTCAATGGCGCGTTCGGTCTGGTCACGGCCTGGGTCCTGGTGCGCTACACGTTTCCGTTCAAGCGACTGATCGACGCACTGGTCGATCTGCCCTTCGCGTTGCCGACGGCGGTGGCGGGCATTGCGCTGACCGCGATCTGGGCGGAAAACGGATTGGTCGGCCAGCTGCTCCCATTCAAGGTCAGCTTCACACCGATCGGCGTCTGGATCGCGCTGGTGTTCATCGGCCTGCCGTTCGTGGTCCGCACGGTGCAGCCGGTGCTCGAGGACCTGAACCGCGAACTCGAGGAGGCCGCCGCCACCCTCGGCGCCACACGCTGGCATACCTTCATCCGCGTCGTGCTGCCGACGATCTCCCCGGCGTTGTTGACCGGTATCGCGCTGGCATTCGCGCGCGCACTGGGCGAGTATGGCTCGGTGATCTTCATTGCCGGCAACATGCCGATGATCAGCGAGATCACGCCCCTGTTGATCATCACCAAGCTCGAACAGTATGACTATGCGGGCGCGACCGCCATCGCGGTCGTCATGTTGCTGGCGTCGTTCGCGCTGCTGCTGTCCATCAACCTGCTTCAGGCCTGGGCGCGACGACTCCAGGGGGGCCTGTGACCGGCTCGATGAACGGTGGCGCCCCCTCGACGGTCGTGACCACCGAACCCATCTGGGTGCAGCGGACCCTGATCGGCCTGGCAATCGGCTTCATGACGCTGTTCCTCTTCATCCCGTTGATCACCGTCTTCCATGAAGCCCTGCGCAAGGGCTGGGACGTCTACGTGGCTGCAGTGACGGAGCCCGACGCCCTGTCGGCCGTGAAGCTGACCCTCATTGCCGCAGGAATCAGCGTACCCCTCAATCTGCTTTTCGGCGTCGCAGCCGCCTGGGCGATCGCGAAGTTCGAGTTCCACGGCAAGAACGTGCTGCTCACGCTGATCGACCTGCCGTTCTCGGTCAGTCCGGTGATCGCGGGACTGATCTACGTGCTCGTATTCGGCATGCAAGGCTGGTTCGGGCCCTGGCTGATCGACCACGACGTCAAGATCATCTTCGCCGTTCCCGGCATCGTGCTCGCGACGATCTTCGTGACCTTCCCGTTCATCGTACGCGAACTCATTCCGCTGATGCAGGCTCAGGGAATCGAGCAGGAAGAAGCGGCCAGGGTACTGGGCGCCAGTGGCTGGCAGATGTTCAGCCGGGTCACGCTGCCCAATATCAAGTGGGCGCTCCTCTACGGCGTCATTCTGTGCAATGCCCGCGCGATGGGTGAGTTCGGCGCTGTCAGCGTGGTGTCGGGACACATTCGCGGGCAAACCAATACGATCCCCCTGCATATCGAGATCGTCTACAACGAATACCAGTTCGCCGCCGCGTTTGCGGTGGCTTCCCTGCTCGCAGGACTCGCCCTCGTGACCCTTGCCGCGAAGTACATGGTCGAGCGGCGGGTGCGCCGCGAAGCGAGCCTGGAACTCGATCCACCCTCGGAAGTCCTGGCATGAGCATTGAAATCCTCGATCTGAACAAGCGCTTCGGCAAGACCGTTGCCTGCGACAACCTCAGTCTCGAGATTCCGTCGGGCGAACTGGTCGCACTCCTCGGTCCGTCCGGCTGCGGCAAGACCACCATGCTGCGCATCATTGCCGGGCTCGAGGTGGCCGATAGCGGAACCGTCCGGTTTCACGGCAAGGACGCGACGGACAAGAACGTCGGCGAACGCAATGTCGGCTTCGTGTTCCAGCATTACGCGTTGTTCAATCACATGTCGATCTTCGAGAACGTCGCGTTCGGCCTGCGAGTCCGACCACGCAGGTCACGGCCACCCGAAGGCCAGATCCGCGAGCGTGTGATGACCTTGCTGAAACTGGTCCAGCTCGACTGGCTGGCCGATCGGCATCCGCATCAGTTGTCGGGCGGGCAGCGGCAGCGCATCGCGCTGGCGCGTGCCCTGGCCGTCGAACCGAATGTGCTGCTGCTCGACGAACCCTTTGGTGCGCTCGACGCGAAGGTTCGCAAGGAACTGCGTCGCTGGCTGCGCCGACTGCATGACGAAGTCCACGTGACCAGCGTATTCGTGACGCACGACCAGGAAGAGGCCATGGAAGTGGCCGACCGTGTCGTCGTGATGAACCAGGGCCGCATCGAACAACAGGGCAGCCCGGATCACGTCTACGACCACCCGGCTTCCCCGTTCGTGCTGCAGTTTCTCGGTGACGTCAATCTGTTCCATGGCCGCTATGGCCATGGGGACGGCGACGTCACTTTCGTGCGGCCGCACGAGCTCGAAATCGTCGGGAAGGCCAGCGATGATACGTGGCCGGTGACGCTCAATCACATCCTGACCGTCGGGCCCAACACACGCGTCGAGTTCCAGCGCGCCGATGCTGACGGATTCGTCGACGTCGAAATGCCCCGCGAAGCCTTTGTCCGGATCAAGGATCAGCTGGCGCTTCAGGTCGGCTCGTACGTCCACCTTCGCCCTCGTCGAACGACGCGTTTCGAAGCGAATTGATCGACGGGTTGCCCGTCGTCACGAAACCCGGATCTCCGCGGCAGAGCCGGCTACTTCGCGACCTGCATCAACAGGCATCACCGGTGCCGCGAGCATTCGATCGAGCTGGTCGACGGGCACCGGGCGACTGAATAGGTAGCCCTGCAACTCGCTGCAATTCGCGCGAGTGAAGAAGGCGGCCTGCGCCTGCGTCTCCACCCCTTCGGCAACGACGGCGATGCCGAGCGCCTTGGCCAGGTCGATGATCGCGATCGCCACTGCGCTGTCGCGCGCATTGTCGGGAATTTCGGTCACGAAGCTGCGGTCGATCTTGAGATAGTCCACGTGGAAATGCCGCAGATAGTTCAGTGACGAATAGCCCGTTCCGAAGTCGTCGATCGATATCCGCAGGCCGAGACTCTTGAGCGCGGCGATCGTCGCGCCGGCCTTCGCGACATCGGCGATCAGCAGGTTCTCCGTCAGCTCCAGTTCGAGCGACGACGCCGGCACGCCGGTCTCGACCAGCACGCGCTCGACGGTCGCCACGAATGTACTGCTCTGGAATTGAATCGGCGAAACATTGACCGAGACACGCAGGGCAGGCAGACCCTGTTCGCGCCATTGCGCCACCTGCTGACAGGCGGTGCGCAGCACCCATTCGCCCACCATCGGCATCAGGCCGATGTCCTCGATCACGCCGATGAAATCTCGGGGCAGTACGACGCCGCGCGACGGACTGGTCCAGCGCAGCAATGCCTCGACGGCGACGATCCTGCGCGAATCCGCCGCCATACGCGGCTGGTAGTAGAGCATGAACTCACCGTCGCGGAATCCCTTCTGCAGGGCGAGCTCGAGATTCAGACGAACCGAAGCACGCTCGTTCATCTCGGCACGATAGAAGGCGTGCCCGCCGCGACCGACCGACTTGGCGCTGTACATCGCGGCATCGGCATTCCTGATCAGCGCCTCGGCATCATCGCCGTCACCGGGAAAGACGGCAATGCCGATCGTGGCGCCAATCCTCAGCTCGTGTTCATGCATCGTGACGGGCGCAGAGAGCGCCTTCTCGATACGACGTGCAACATAGGCCGCGTCTTCCGGAACCGCGATCTGCGAAAGGATGACCGTGAACTCGTCGCCTCCCGTCCGGAACAACAGGTCGCTCTCGCGCACGCATTCCGAAAGACGCGAGGCGGCGACTCGCAGCAGCTCGTCACCCGCCTGGTGCCCGAGACTGTCATTGACGATCTTGAACCTGTCCAGATCGACGTACATCAGCGCGCAGGCGAATCCATGGCGCGACGCCAGAGCGATCGTCTCGTCGAGCCGTTCGGCGAAATACGCCCGGTTCGGCAATCCGGTCAATGAGTCGTGGTAGGCCTGATGCCTGATCTCGGCCTCCTTCCGGGCTCGCTCGCTCTCCTGAGCGGCGATGATGCGATCGGCCTTGCGGACGATCAGGAAGAGGAAGAGATAGAGCGTTGCAAGCAGCGCGACGACGACGAAGGCCACCTGCCACTGGGCGCGAACCTGCGCCGAATGCATTTCGGTAACGTCGGAGTAGACTTCGAAGACACCCTCGATGGCACCGCCTCTTTCCGTGCGCACGGGTACATACGAGGCGATCAGGTTCCGCTGCGCGATCTGCGATTCGAACGCATCGAATTTCTCCCGATACGTGATATTGCTCACCACATCGCCAGTCAGCGCCGCGCGGAATCCCACGTTGCTGCTCTTGTCCTCGCCGATCTGTTTCGCATCGGTCGAGAACACGGTGATGCCGTCGACGTTGTATACCTTGATCTTCGCCACCTGGAGGCCGCGCATCATGCTTCGCACGTCGCGATCGAACTTCCCGACCAGCGGATCGGCCAGCAGCGACTCGCGAGAGCGCCCACTCGAGTCCACCACGTAGCTTCGGTATCGACTCCAGGTTTGATTGGCGAAGGCGCGTGTCATGTCCGCGTTCGCCCTGCCCTCGTGCGCGATCAGGTTGCGCTCGGACAGGTCGCGATACACCCAGAACAGGCAGGCCGTCACGGCTAGAATGCCGAACAGGCTGCCAAGCGAGAAGAACCGCAGGAGCCTGAAGGGCTTTCGAGGTCTTGCGTTCTGCCCGGTCAGGATCTGTTCGTTCAGCATCATCGCGGACTCAGCCCTGTAATCCAGGTGGATTGCGCAGATCCGGACTGTGGCGCCCGAGAGCTCCACTCGGCGCTCGAAGGTCGATCACCTGGCGCGATGGCGTCGACCCGTAGAGCATCTCGTCACGCCTCGAGCTTGAAGGCACCGACGGCCGATCGCACGCGGTCGGCCTCGATGCTCAGCGTTCGTGCCGCGGCCGCGCTTTCTTCGACAAGTGCGGTGTTGCGCTGGGTTCCCTGGTCGAGTGCCGCCACGGCGTCGCGCA
>JBGSTN010000997.1:0-3799 GCA_041736455.1 Burkholderiaceae bacterium
GGCCTGTGCAGCCTGCGTCTGCGGTGTCGCCGGCGCATCTTGCGGCGCCGTCGCGGCGGACCTAGCACCGGGCACCTGCTCGCCGAAACCAGGTGCCGCGACGAATGTCGTGAATGCCGCGTTGTCGCTGCGCACGTCGTAGCGTTCGGACAATTCGTTCCAACGCGATTTGAGTTCAGCGACGCTCTGCGGATCGGCTGCCCATTGCTTCAGACGCGCGGCTTCGATCATGCGTTCGATCGCCTGCGCGAGCGCATGCGGATTGTTCGCCTCGAACCACTCCTTCAAGCCCAGTTCGTGCTTGTCGCGCACGTACACATCCATGAACTCCTGCCATTGGTCGTGCCGTACGACTTCGCGCGCGACGCTTTGCCAGCCGGCAAAATTGTTGACGCCGTCGAGCTGGCGCACGGCCAGCCCGATGCCGCCCAAGTACTGGAACGGATCGTCGGTGGTCAGCATGCCGTACAGGTTGCTGGTGCGCGAAAGCACGGCGGCTTCCGTGCCACGCAGATGCTCGGCATAGAGGTTGAGCTTGCTGGCACTGGTGGCGCCGGCCTTGCCCCAGGTAGCCTCGTCGGGACCATACGCATACTGCATGCGCGACAGATAGAGTTGCGCCAGCTTGGCGTCGCCGTCGCCCTGCGTTTGCCAGCTGCCAGTGGCAAGCGCCCCTTCGTCGAGGCCGGTACCGTAGCGCCCTGATTCGCTCGAAAAGATGCGCGTGGCACCGGCCGCACTCGCTTCGGCTTCGGGCACGCCATTGACGAGCAGGTCGCCCTTGATGCGATCGGCGTTGATCGCCACCGGATTGTCGGCCTCGTCGCGCGCGACGGAAGCGAGGCGCGCGGCCTCGGCAAGTTGCTTCATCACATTGGGAAAGTGATCGCGATACAGGCCCGTCGCCGACAACACCACGTCCACGCGTGGCCGGCCGAGTTGCTCGCGAGGGATCAGTTTGACGCCGGTGACGCGTCCACCCGGATCCCACACCGGCTCGACGCCAAGCGCCCAGAGCGCCTGAGCCTCGAGCAGGCCGAAGTGACGCATGGTCTCGACCGACCAGAGCGTGAAGGTCAGCTTGGCGGGATTGCGACCGGTCTTGTCGCGGCGCGCCGTCATCAACTGCTCCAACGCCTGTCGGGCCGCTTCCCACGCAGCCTTGGTCGGAACGCGGCTGGGATCGAATCCGTAGAGGTTGCGCCCTGTAGGCAGTGCGTCCGGATTCTTGACCGGATCGCTACCGTAGCTGGTGGGGATGTAGCGCCCGTCCATTGCGGCGAGTAGCGCACGCATCTCGTTGCCCGCGCCCAGATCTTCGTACCACCGTCGTGCCTGGCTCAGTTTCTCGCGCGCAGCGGCGTCGAGTCCCGGAGGTTCCGTCCCATTCGCCAGGAACTCGGCCATCAACTTGTACGGCTTTGTTTCGGTGAGCAGGGTGTGACAAGCGACCAGCAACTCGTCGGCATCGTGAGCGGCCGCGCCGCTTGGCCTGAATCGATTCGCCGATGTTGTCGACGATGCAGGGATTGATCACGGGCACGTCGCCCACCGCGAGCATCGGCCAGTCATGCACGGACAGGCCACGTTCCTTGCCCGGCAGCCATTCCTGCGTGCCGTGCGTGCCGAAATGCACGATGGCATCGGCGGCGAATGACTGTCGCGCCCAAAGGTACACCGCCATGTAGTAGTGGGTGGGCACCGCGCTCATCGCGTGGTATAGCGCCTTCTCTCGATCACTGCCACGCTCGTCTCGACCAGGTTGCGGCAGAAGAGAGACCTGACCCTGTTGCACTGTTGCAGGCGCGGAATCACGAAGAACGGTTCGCCGCTGTCGAACTGCGGATCGCGCAGCACCATCGCCGACTGCTCGGGCTCACCCCAGCGCTCGCGTATCGCGAACTGCACGGGCTCGGGCAAGGCGGTCAACCAGGCGCGGTAGCGGGCCATGGGCAACCGGTCGGCGAGTCCGTCACGCAGCAGGTCATGCAGGACGGTCTGATCGTCGGGCGACCGATAGCCCGGCGCGAGCAGGCGCTGCCACCGCTCGACGAGAGACGCCTCCTCGAGCGGCTCGGTACGGTGGCCTGCCGCCTTCATCGCACCGAGCGTGCCACTCAGGCTGAGCGGCAGGTTCATGAGGCCGGCCGACAGATTCTTCTCGCCCCTGGCCACGCCGGGTCAGTTCAGGCTGATGCACGCTGTCGTCCACGTGACGTGTACGTTCAGACCTTCGGCTCTTGTTGCGTCGTGCAATGAATGCCGCCACCACCCGCCGCAATGCCATCAACGTTTAACTGGACGACTTCACGACCGGGAAACGCCGTCTGCAGCGTGCGCAGGGCTGCCGCGTCGGTTCGCGAATCTCCGAACTCCGGCGCAATCACTGCGCCATTGCAGACATAGAAGTTGATATAGCCTGCCGCGAAATCATCGCTGGCATACGTTTCTCGGACCTTGGCAGGCGCCTCGAGCACGACCACCTCCAGGGCGCGACCTTCGGCGTCGGTCACCTTGCGCAAGATGTCCAGATGAGTCTTGGTGACGGCGTGATCGAAAGACTCGGGGTCGGGATCATAACCGGTGATCACCAACCCGGGGCGTGCGAAGCGGGCGTAGAAGTCGGTGTGTCCGTCGGTGATGTCCTTGTCCTTGATGCCGGGCAGCCAGATGATCTGGTGAAGCCCAAGAAGGCGCTTCAGTTCTCCTTCGCACTCGGCCTTGCTCGTGCCTGGATTGCGATTTTCATTGAGCACGCAGCTCTCGGTGATGATGGCCGTGCCATGTCCGTCGACCTCGATACCGCCCCCTTCGAGAACAAGGTTTGACTGGATGCGTCGCATACCTGCGCGCTGCGCCACGAACGTGGCCACCTGGGCATCATCGTCGAAATTCTGTTTCTCGCCCCAGCCGTTGAAATTGAAATCGATGGCGGCCTTGTCACCCTGTTCCGACATCACGAACACGGGACCGGTGTCACGCATCCAAAGGTCGTCGAGCGGGTGCTCGATCAGGTCGATCCGGTCGCCCATCAGTTGTCGGGCAATCGGCAGATCGTCGCGACGAACCAGCATCGACACGGGCTCGAACCGGGCGATCGACAGGGCAATCGTGGCGAGATTGTGCTGGACTTCCTGCAGCAGCGCATCGCCCCAGATGTCGCTGCTGGCACCAAACGCCATCCAGGTACGTTGATGGGGCTCGCTTTCGTCCGGCATGAACCAGACTCCGGTTTCGTCCGTCTTGCCCTGCGCCCCATTGCCACAACCCAGCAGCGCGCCTGCGCTGAAACAGGCCAGCGATCGGAAGATGGTGCGTCGAGAGATCATGATGTTCGTCCCACAGGAGGTCTGGCCGGTCGGCGCAAGATCCGGCATCCTGATGCCGTCATCATTATGACCCGGCTACTTAGCGCGTTACTGCCTCCGAGACATGACCAGCACCGGCCCCTGCCGACTCGCCGATTTGACCCTGCTGCGCATCTTTCACCAGCGCCACAAGCGCTTCGTAGACATCGGCGTCCACCGCGTGCCCGACTTCCGATCCGATGATGGCCAGTGCCTTCTCGACCGGCATCGCGCCGCGATACGGGCGGTCGGCCGTCAGTGCATCGAAGAAGTCGGCGATCGTGATGATCCGGGTCTCACGGCTGATCTGTCCATCGCGCAGTCCGTGTGGATAGCCTCCGCCGTCAAGACGCTCATGGTGCGCGGCGGCGATCGGCGCCATGTCGCCGAACACCGAGATGCGCGACAGGATCTCGTGCGAGTGCGCGGCATGGCTGCGCATGGCGACCCAC
>JBGSTN010000709.1:0-3948 GCA_041736455.1 Burkholderiaceae bacterium
GTGGTGGCCACCGTGTTGACGATCCTCGGCGTGCCCGCGATCTACGCGGCCTGGTATCGCCTTCGCCGCGAACCGGAGGTCCGCGGCGAACACCCGGCGGCTCAGGTGATCGAAGCCTGATAGATCGCCTCGATGGCCTTGTCCAGTGCTGCATCGAACTCGGCATCGGTCTGCTGCGCGGTGAGACCCTCGGTCAGCGCGCGGCTGAAGCTGGCGATCACGCCCTTGTTCTTCGCCAGCATCGCGTTGGCCTCGTCGCGGCTGTAGCCTCCCGAGAGCGCCACCAGGCGCGCCAGCTTCGGATGCTGGACCAGCTCCGAATAGAAGCCGTCCACGGATGGAATGGTGAGCTTGAGCATCACCTGGCGATCCGCGGGCAGCGCATCCAGGCGCTGCAGCAAGCCCTTCTTGAGCAGCACCTCGGCTTGCCACTTGTCGGTCGCCTTGATGTTGACCTCGGGCTCCAGGATCGGCATCAGGCCCGCTTCGAGGATCCGTGTTCCTACGGCGAACTGCTGGTCCAGCACCGCGTCTATGCCCTTGGCATTCGCGGCGTTGATCACCGAGCGCATCTTGGTGCCGAAAATGCCCTTCTCGACCGCACGTCGCAGCAAGGCGTCCAGATCGGGCATCGCCTTCATCACCTGTGCGCCGTCGGCCTCCGCGGCGAGGCCCTTGTCGACCTTCAGGAAGGGCACCACCTGTTTGCGCTGCCATAGATAGTGTGCAGCATCCATGCCATCGAACTGGCGATCCATCGTCATCTCGAAGAGGATCGCGCCCAGCACACGGCGTCCGTCGAATGCCGGGCTGGTGACGATGCGGGTGCGCATCGCATGCACCTGGTCGAACATCTGGGCCTCGTTCCCGTACGCGGATTCGTCGATCCCGTAGAGCTTGAGCGCCTTGGGCGTACTGCCGCCACTCTGATCGAGCGCAGCGATGAAGCCCTTGCCCTGGGTGACCTTGGTCAATTGTTCCTGATTCATGAGCAGTCCTTTTGAAGTGAAGTGAGTGGATCGCGCAGGCGCCGTGCCTGGCAAATTCGGTTCTCGAGAGCCATCGCGGCGCAATGTCACCGGCTTCGCGTCCATCGTGTCGGCGAGCAACGTATCCACCGCGATTCGGCCTTCCGGTGGTGCTTCCGGTCGAAGCGAAAAATTGTGATGCAGGAGGCGAACCCGGGTCGTCGGGCGGCGGGAAGACGCTGACTGCCGTGGATCGATCGAGCGCCAGCCGGACCCTCGCGCACTCGAGGAGACGTAGCCGGAGAAGTAATGATCGACGAACCCGTGGATGATCGACGAACCTGTCGACTGAGGCTGCGATGACCCATCGCCTCGAAGGCGGGTCGGCCGATCAGCGGTCGTCGGCGGTGCCGCACGCGCGAATGTTCGATGCGCGATGACAGCGCTGCCAGGCAATCCGGTTGCCAATGTGCCGCACCGCCAAGCCGTGCACTCGACGCGCCCGGAGCGATCACCGCCCTACGGCCGGCACGGGCATCGTCGTCGGACCGGACGCTTCGTTCATTCGATCATTCGTGCCGCCCTCTTCATGGCTATCCGGGCGACCCGCGAGGTCACCAGCATCAGCGCGATCGCCGCCGCAAAGTACACCAGGAACCCTTTCAGGCCGTGGTCGAACAGCGTGGGCTGATGGCCGAATACCATGCTCGGGACGGGTCGTGCGAGGACGACGCCGACGAACAAACCGATGAACACTTCCCAGGAAATACCATGGATCCAGAGTTCGACGCCATCCCAAAAAGGACTTTTCTTCATGCTGACCTCATGTCATGTCTTGCCGATATCCGCGTGACCGGCGCGCCTTCAGCGCGAGCATTCGACGAGAAACGGGCCAGGCCACCAGCGGTTTCTCGCCGCATCGGATCGCCTGACGAATGCGCTTCTCGCCTCGTGAAAGGCTTCAGCCTGCCGAAACGTAGGCGGGATCGTATGCCCCGGATATGGGACATGCAACTGCTGAAAGGGCTCGCGGGGGGAAATTCGAGCGACTCATGACTTGCGTCTAATAGGGTTCATTGCATCAGCGATGGTCGGCCCTGGCCGAGCTTCGGACATCGCGGCCGCCTCCCGAGTGTGCTGGCCATTTGCACATGACACTACATCGGCAATACTCTGCCCCACTTACGCGGGAAACCGCCTCGGAAACAGGATGAATCCATGAATGCCGACGAACTTCGCCAGCTCCAGGCCCCGATCAAGGCCCGCTACAAGGAGCAACCCGACGCCGCGAGACATACCTTCCATGCCACGGGCACGCTGCTTCCGGATTCCCCATCGGTTCGCCTCGAGACCGCGTTCGCGCGCTACGACGCCGGACTGCACGAAAAGGCCGGGGGCAGCGGTACCGAAGCCTGCTCGGGCGACCTGCTGCTGGAGTCGCTGGTCGCCTGTGCCGGGGTCACCTTCAACGTGGTCGCTACCGCAATGGGCATCGGCTTCCGCTCCGCGCAGGTCGTGGTCGAAGGCGAAGGCGACTTCCGTGGCACGCTAGGGCTCGTCAAGGACATTCCGGTGGGTATCACCAACATCCGCATGCGATTCGAGATCGATTCCGACGCGACCGACGAGCAACTGGCGACGCTGCTCAAGCTGACCGAGCGCTACTGTGTGATCTTCCAGACCCTGCGCACGCCACCGCAATTGTCAGCCTCCTTGGAGCGGCGAGGCAGCTGATCAAACGCGCGCGACGTGTGCATTACAATCCGCTGCAGTAGCGCTGAACTCGCCGTGTCCCGTGCGGACCATCCCGTATCGAGCGTTCCTGGCCGCTTGCGAGGAACGTCCACGGTGATTCCCCCCCGGAATCTGGCGAGTGCTCCGGATGCCGTGCCCCGTGCGGGCCGAAACGCCTGCCCTGATCAGGTGGCCTCCCGGCATCGCGCGATCCCGTTCGACGCCACCCGGCCGATGGTCCGCGCGTTGTCGTCGCACTCTCGCCGTGAAGCAGATCCTCGTGCCCATGAAAGAAGACGACATCTGGAACGCTGGTGACATGGGTTGCGGTGAACTCGTGCTCGAACTGCGCATGCGCCTGTTGGCGATGCCTGGTCGAGTCCTGAAGCTCATCGCCACCGATACCGGCGCTTCGGAAGACATTCCCGCGTTCTGCCGCATGACACGGCACGAACTGCTGCACGTGTCGGCACCCGAATTCTGGATCCGCGCGCGAACCTGACCCTTTACCGTATCGAAACGATTCCCTGGAGACTGCCATGCCCGAACGATTCGTCGTCAGCCTGACCCACGCCAAGAACGACACCGACAAGGCGACCGTCGCCTTCGTCGTCGCCAATGCCGCCGTCGCGTCCGACAAGGACGCGCTCGTCTTCCTCTCGATCGAAGCCGTGCGCCTGGCCCAGCCCGGATACGCCGACGACATCCACGAGGAGGGCTTCGCCCCGCTGAAGGAACTGATCGCGAACTTCGCCAAGGCAGGGGGCAAGATCTATGTCTGTTCGCCCTGCTTCAAGAAGCGCAAGCTCGACGAGAATGCGCTGGTGCCCGGCGCCGTGATCGTCGGGGGCGCCAAGCTGGTGGAGTTCATGAGCGAAGGGTGCCCGAGCATCAGCTATTGACCACGCCCTGATGGAACCCACCGACCGACACACGCTGCAGCCCGACACCGCCTTCGACGGCGGCGACCTCGACTGCGGCAATGGATTGCTGCTGTTGATTCGAAAGCACATCGACCCGCTGCCACCGGGTGGGCTGCTCGAGTTGCGTTCGACCGAAATTTCGGTCGACGAAGACCTGCCGGCCTGGTGCCGCATGACGAAGAACGAGCTGGTCTCGTGGACCAAAGACGGCAAGCAGCGCAGCTTCCTGATCAGCAAGGGGCCGCTGAGCGCCCGCGCGGTGCAGCAGGCCGGGGCACAGGCCCTGGTGCAATCCGTGACGTCGCCGGTCGCGCAAACGGTGC
>JBGSTN010000720.1:0-2327 GCA_041736455.1 Burkholderiaceae bacterium
GTCGGCGGCGGCACCGGCAGTGTCTCTGCGCATTCCACCGCCGCCGGGACGCCATGACCGGCCGACGCAACAAGACGAACTCGTCGGACACGGCGGATTGCGTTGCAGCCGACGTTTCGCCGTCCCCGCTGTCTCGCGGGACCGCGGACGACATCGAGCGATTCTGCGAGGCCTTGTGGCTCGAAGATGGACTGGCGGACAATACGCTTGCCGCTTATCGTCGCGATCTGCACGCTGCGGCGCGCTGGCTCGATCAATACGATCGACGCGCGTTGAACGACGCACTAGGCGCGGACCTGCAGGCCTATATCGCTGCCCGCCATGCGTCTTCGACGGCCACCAGCAGCAACCGTCGGCTGACGGTGCTGCGCCGCTACTTCCGTTTTCTGGTCCGTCAGTCGTTGCGCGCCGATGATCCCACCGAAGGAATCCGCGCCGCGCGTCAGGCGCCACGTTTTCCCAAGACATTGAGTGAAGAGCAGGTCGAGGCGTTGCTGGTGGCGCCGCCGCATGACACCGACCTGGGCCGCCGCGATCGGGCGATGCTCGAGGTGCTGTACGCCACGGGATTGCGGGTCTCCGAACTGGTGGGGTTGCAGCTTCATCAGGTCGCGCTGGCGGAGGGTGTCGTGAAGGTTGTCGGCAAGGGCAACAAGGAACGGATGGTGCCTCTGGGCGAGCAGGCGCAATGGGCGATCACCGAATATCTGAACGGCTCTCGCACCAGCCTGCTCGGCACGCAGTTGACCGACGATCTGTTCGTCACGCGACGGGGCGCCGGCATGACTCGGCAGATGTTCTGGGTCATGATCAAGCGTTATGCGGTCAAGGCGGGCATTCGTGCTCAGATGTCTCCGCACGTGCTGCGACACGCGTTCGCGACGCATCTGCTGAACCACGGCGCAGACCTGCGCGTCGTTCAGCTGCTGCTCGGTCATGCGGACATCTCCACCACCCAGATCTACACGCATGTGGCGCGCGAGCGACTCAAGACGCTGCACGCGCAACACCATCCGCGCGGCTGATCGAGGGCCTCGCCCTCGATTCGGCATCCTTGCGATTCACGGTTATCCTTGGTCGAGGCCCGGACGGACAGGCGAGACGGAACAGTCAACGTATGGGAAAGAAACACAGCGAAACGCGTGCGACCGCGTTTCTGAAGAAGCACGGCGTCGAGTTCACCGAGCACCCCTACCAGTACGTCGATCGTGGTGGCGCGGCGGAGTCGGCTCGGCAACTGGAGGTCGACCTGCATCATGTCGTGAAGACGCTGATCATGCATGACGAATCGCGCCGCCCACTGGTCGTCCTGATGCATGGCGATTGCTCGGTGTCGACCAAGAACCTTGCCCGCTCGATAGGGTGCAAATCGGTCCAGGCCTGCGAACCGGCAGATGCCGAGCGCCATTCCGGCTATCAGGTTGGCGGCACCTCGCCATTCGGCTTGCGCAAGGCGCTTCCCGTCTACGTGGAACGATCGATACTTTCCCTGGCGCGCATCTACATCAACGGCGGGCGCCGGGGTATGCTCGTGTCGCTGACGCCCGACACGCTCGTGACGTGGGCCAAGGCGACCGCCGTTGATTGCGCACTCACCGATTGAATCGATACCAATGAATACCGTACTCGTCGTCATCGCCGCCTACCTGGTCGGCTCCATCTCGTTCGCGGTCGTCGTCAGCCGAGCCTTCGGTCTCGCCGATCCGCGACACGTCGGTTCCGGCAATCCCGGTGCGACGAACGTGTTGCGCTCGGGCAATCGAACCGCCGCGCTGCTGGTGCTGCTCGGCGACCTGCTCAAGGGCTTCGTCGCGGTCTGGCTGGTCAAACATCTTGCGTACGACTGGGGCGTCGATCGGGGCGCAGTGCCAGCCGTGGCCGTCGCTGTATTCCTGGGCCACCTCTACCCGGTGTTCCACCGCTTTCGTGGCGGCAAGGGCGTGGCGACGGCAGCAGGCGTTCTGCTGGCGATCAACGTATGGCTCGGGTTGGCGACGTTGGCGACCTGGCTGATCATCGCCTTCTTCATGCGCCTCTCTTCCCTTGCCGCATTGATCAGTGCGGTTTTTGCGCCTCTCTACTACCTGTTCCTGTTCGGCTTCGACGGCATCGCGTTCGCCGTGTTCGTGATGAGTGCACTGCTGGTATGGCGGCACCGGGTCAACATCGGGCGCCTCATCGAGGGCAAGGAAAGCCGCATCGGCAGCAAGGGCGCGGCGCCGTCACAGCCTGCGCCCGGCGTGGCGGTCAAACATCCCGGACGAGGGCACCACAAATCGGGCAAGACCGCTTCGGGACGCTGAATCAGCCCGGTTGCGCGGCCTAAG
>JBGSTN010000727.1:0-2836 GCA_041736455.1 Burkholderiaceae bacterium
GGCTCGGACCCGAACGTCGCGAAGCGCCAGGGTTTTCATCACTGGTTCCACGAGCGGGCTCGGCATGGAAGCTGCCAGACGCCTCGTCCAGCAAGGACATGGCGTCGTGCTCCACGCGCGCAATGCCCGGCGTGCGGAGGAAGCTCGTGCGGAGCTTCCCGAATGCGAGGCGGTCGTGCTCGGTGATGTATCGACGCTGGCCGTCATCCGCTCGGTGGCCGACCAGGTCAATGCGCTCGGCCGCTTCGATGCGGTCATTCACAACGTCGCGATGGGCTACCGCGAGCGGCAGCGGGTCGAGACGGAAGACGGACTGTCTCAGCTGTTCGCGGTCAACGTCGTCACGCCCTATCTGCTCACGGCGTTGATGACACGCCCGGACCGCCTGGTCTACATGAGCTCGGGCATGCACAGCGCAGGTGACCCGAGCCTGCAGGATCTTCAATGGGAAAAGCGCGCCTGGAATGGTTCGCAGGCCTACGCGGACAGCAAGTTCCACGACACGTTGCTGGCGATGGCGGTGGCCAGGCTATGGCCTGAGGTCTTCAGCAACGCCGTGAATCCCGGCTGGGTGCCCACGCGAATGGGCGGTGCCTCGGCGCCGGACGATCTGGAGTCCGGCGCGAGAACGCAGGCATGGCTGGCCGGCAGCAACGATGCGGCCGCTCGTGTCACAGGCACCTACTTCCATGATCAGAAGCCGACCGCGATGCATCCGGCGGCGCAACGACCTGCGCTGCAAGACCAGCTGATGGACATCCTCGCCCGCATCACCGGAACGCCGATCGCCTGAACGGCGCTCCGGCCGGATCGTGCAAGGCGGACTGAAGGCTTGCTTGGGCTCGTCAGTCGGCTTTCTTTCCCCGCCGCGCCAGTGCCACCGAAAAGACGAGCAGGCCCGCCGTGGACACTGCACCGACACCGAACACGATCCGGCATCCGAACTCACTCGCCAGCAAGGTCACGGAGGACGTGCAGTGCCGCTCACCGGGGCCGAACGCTATCCAGGCGGGGATGCCTGTCATGATGGCGAGAAGAACGAGCATCGCCCATTCGAGGACACGGCGAGATACGAATGAATGAAGCGCGAGCGCCAGCCCCACGATGACGAAGCACGAGCAGGCGGCGAACACCAGCCACGCGGGAGCGCGCAGGCCCTCCGGATGGAGATGGACGAGCCAGGCCGCGACAATGCCGACGCCTGTCACGGCCAGTCCCGACAGGAACAAGCCGGTCGGGCCGATTCTATTGACGGGGCGCGGCATCGGCTGCGTGTCGTCTCAAGGCAACTTGAATCCTGCCACCCGTTCGGACAGCGAGGCTGCCCGCTGCATCAGGCCCGTCGTCGCGGCAGCGGTCTGCTCCACGAGCGCCGAGTTCTGCTGTGTCGCCTGATCGAGATCGTTCACCGCCTCGCCGACCTGGAGGATGCCGAGCGACTGCTCGTGCGCGCCGTTGGCGAATTGCCCGATCAACATGTCGAGCTGACTCGCGCTGGTCACCATCTGGTCGATGACGCCACCTGCCTCGCGCACGACATTCGTGCCGGTCATCGCCCTCGCCACGCTTTCTTCGATCAGCAGCTTGATCTGCCTGGCCGCCTCCGAACTGCGTTGCGCGAGCAAGCGCACTTCGGACGCCACGACTGCGAATCCGCGGCCCGACTCGCCGGCGCGCGCTGCTTCGACCGCGGCATTCAGCGCAAGGATGTTCGTCTGGAAGGCAATACCGTCGATGGTCCCGATGATGTCGCCGATCTTGCTCGACCCGGCGCCGATCTCGTTCATCGTGGTGACCACGCGTTTCATGATTTCGCCCGCGTTGGCGGCAGACACCGAGTTCTCGTTCGCGATCCGTGAAGCTTGCGCAGCGTGCTCGGCGCTCGAGGTGACGCTGCCGGAGATCTCTTCCATCGACGCGGCTGTTTCCTCCAGCCTCGCGGCCGTATGCTCGGTTCGACCGGACAGGCTGTTCGCACCGCTGGCGATTTCCGTGCTCATCTGGGCGATCGACGCACTGGCCTCGCGCATGTCGGTGACGATTGCACGCAACCAGGCCTGCATCGCGGCCAGGTCGCTCATCAGACGCGCCGGCTCGTCGCTGCCCCATGGTTGCAGCTTCGTGGTGAGGTCCCCGTGTGTCATCGCGGCGATGTGGCGGCCCGCTTCGTTCAGTCCGCCGCGCATGACGAGATAGAACGAGCGAAAGAAATAGGCCGCGACCATCAGCGTGGCGAACACGAGGGCGGCAGTGCGATCGCGTTCCCGCTCGAGACCGGCGATCCGTTTGGCAATCGTCGCATCGAGCGCTTCGAGATGCGCGCTCTGGGCCATGCGCATCAGCGCGACCGTATTCGCTGTTTCGCGGGACAGCACCTTTGCCCCGTCTGCTGGTGAGTCGGGCGCCATCGCCACCGGTACTGCGGCGAGGAATTTCCGGGTCCCCGCCACGACCTGGTCGAGTTCGAGCGTCGAACGCAGGTCGTCACGCTGCGCGAGCACCTTGCCGACCGATCGTTCGAGCGCGGGCAATTGTGCATCGATCAGGTTGGCCAGGCGGTCCACGCGTGCATTCTGGGTGCCGCTCGTCTTGCCATCCGTCGAGATCGCGAATCCGGTGGCGATCAGCTGGGACACGCTTTCGACCAGCGTGGGTACCTTTGTGATGACCGAGTCCATCAGGTAGAAGCTGTCGACGTCCGGGTCCAGCGTGAGATTCGATCCGTCCGCGACATCGACCAGCAGATCGAGTAGCGCACTTGCATGAGCGGAATGGGCGGCGAACCGATCTTCGGACGGAGCGTCCGCACGAAGCGCGGCGATCGCGCTGCGCGCCG
>JBGSTN010000737.1:0-6477 GCA_041736455.1 Burkholderiaceae bacterium
GGACGGGCTGGCGCGAGACCCCCAGCCTGGCGGCCAGCTCTTCCTGCGTCAGGCGGTCACCGGGCGCCAGTTCGCCATTGACGATGGCGTCGACCAGCGAACTCTGAACCTGGGCGACGAGGTCGGGCCTGGGCGGGATCAATCGCATCGGCAGGATGTCCGGGGAAGAGCGCCGCAGCGTATACGAAGGCAGTTGCAGGATGTCGCGCCGGGCACGGCAGGGCGAGCAGGGCTGCGACGAGAGTCATGCATGCGGCGAGGCGGGTGGGACATCGATGCCGCACCATCGAAGCAGGTTGCCGTGCATGTCTCCGTATTCATTGTATACAGTATACATCAAACTAATTCACGCCTTGCCTGCCGCATCTGTTGGATTCTGGCGGATTCGAATCCCCGCGCAGCGCTCGCATCCCAAACGTTCTGCGATACTGAAACCGATGCGAGACGAGCGTCCGCGGGTTGACGGTTCCCTCGTCCTCCCAAGCCGACAAGGAACGACTGATGAGTGACAACGAGCGCAACCTGGTCGCGCGAGCCGGACTCGACAGGGTTGATCGCGAAGACAACGCGACTGCACCGGGGCCTGGCGCACAGTTGCCGCCGGTTGCCGAGCGCGGGCCCAATGGTGAACGCTACATCGTCTCGGGCGACCAGGATTTCGCCGCCCCTCTGGACCTGCTCTGCGTGCGCTTCGCGTTGCGCACCGTTCTTGCCCTCGGACCGAAGTTCAACCTGCGCCGTGACATCAACAACATCGTCACGCTGGCGGGACGCTTTCTCGTGTGGCCCGAACCGGTCTTCGCGAAGCTCAAGGATTATCTGGTTCGGCGTTGTGTCGATGCTCCTGCCTGGACCGACGTCAACAAGTTGAGTACCGACGAGTTGATGGCCAGGCACGGCGTCTGGAACGGCCTCTACGACGACAGTACGTTTTATTACTACATCGACGAATGGGTCAAGCTCAATGCGAAGGATCTGCTCGGTGTGTTCCAGACCACGATCGCTTCGCATGATGCGCGGCTGGGCAAGTCGCGCATACAGCTCGTCCAGAACATCGACATGCTGTCGGCCGTTCTCGGCCTGAACCACGCCGAGAGATACGTGCTGCTCCACGCATCGCTCTGCAAGTATCAGCGCGATCTGCGCCCGGTGCTAGTCGACTGCAAGGCCTCGAGTGCGCAGGAGGCCTACGGCATGTTCGCCCAGGTCCTCGGCCTGACGGTCGGCGATGTCGCCACGGCCCTGAAGGCGGGGGGACGACTCGAGTCGCTGGGCCTGATCGAGACACCGATCGCGGAGCATTCGATCACCGATCTCGGCGATCTGATGCGAGTCTCCGAAAAGCTGCTGACGGTGCTCACCGCCGAGTATCGCAACGAATCGTCGATGATGGCGGCGTTCACGCGCCCGGCCGGCCACAGCGATCTCGGCATGGTCGATTTCCCGCATGTCGAGGAAGACGCGCGCTATCTTTCGGCGCTGCTCGATACGGCCGGCAAGGATCAGGAGCGCGGCGTCAATGTACTGATCTACGGGCCGCCCGGAACCGGCAAGACCGAATTCGCCAAGCTGATCGCGCAACAGGCCGGTCTCGAGCTCTACGAGGTCGATTGCCTCGACAAGGAGGGCAACAGCCTGTCGGGCAAGGAACGGTACCGCTCGCTGCAGGTGTCGCAGGCCTTCCTGAAGGGGCGTCGACAGGCCGCGATTCTTTTCGACGAGGTCGAGGATGTGTTCCCGCCGATGTCCGGTGATCCCGCCGGCCTGTTCGCGGCCGACGAGCCGCGCGGTCATTCGGTCAACGGCAAGGCTTGGGTGAACCAGACGCTGGAGCAGAATCCGGTGCCGGTCATCTGGATTTCCAACGCGATCAACCAGATCGATCCGGCCTATCGACGGCGCTTCCAGTTCCACCTCGAACTGTCCAATCCGCCACAGCGAGTCCGCGAGAACATTGCACGCAAGTATCTGGGCGAACTCGGTGTCGGCGAGGCGTTCATTGCCCGCGTGGCGGCCCGCAAGCGCATCACGCCGGCCCAGATCCAGTCGGCGAGTCGCTTCGCGCGCCTCACGCGCGGCACGATCGACGATCCGATCGAGGCCTTGATCGAACGTCAGCTCGCGCACGCCGACAAGGCGCTCGGACACAAGGACGACGATGGCGAGTTCCGCGTCAACGTCACCGAATACGATCTGTCGCTGCTCAACGTCGAATCCCGCCATACGGTGCCGCGCATCATCGCGGCACTGGGCGCGCGAGCCAGGGCGACCCTGTGCTTCTATGGCCTGCCGGGCACCGGCAAGACCGCCCTGGCCGAACACATCGCGAAGTCGATCGAACGCCCGCTGATGATCAAGCAGGCGTCCGATCTGATGAGCAAGTATGTCGGCGAGACAGAGCAGCAGATGGCCGAGATGTTCGCGAGCGCACGACGCGAGGGCGCCGTGCTGCTGCTGGACGAAGCCGACAGTTTCCTGCAGAACCGTCAGATGGCCGTTCGCAATTACGAGGTGAGCGAGGTCAACGAGATGCTCCAGGGCATGGAGCGGTTCGACGGCATCTTCATCTGCACGACGAACCTGTTCGAGCGGATCGACGAGGCCGCATTGCGCCGGTTCTCGTTCAAGATCAAGTTCCTGCCACTCGACGACGAACAGCGCACGCGCATGTTCGTGAACGAGGTCCTGTCCGGTGACGAGACGGCGCTCACCGACGAAATCTCCCGGCGACTCGACCAGCTCGACCTGATCGCGCCCGGCGACTTCGCTGCGGTGAAGCGGCAATACGTGCTGTTGGACGAGACGCCCGACCCGATCGACTTCCTCGCGCAACTCGAGAAGGAACACGCCGTCAAACCCGACGTGAAGTTCCGCCGCCCGCTGGGGTTCACGCACTGATCGTTTGTGGCCGGCGCCGTTCGGTGCCGCCTCGCTATGGCATCATTGCGTGATGAAATTTGCTGACGCTGCACGCCAGTGGGACGACCGTTACAGCCGCGCAGACGGTTTCCTGTTCGGTCGCGAGCCCAATGGCTGGCTGGCGCAGTCGTCGCGCTGGCTCAAGCCGCGTTCGCGTATCCTTTGCGTCGGCGACGGTGAAGGGCGTAACGGCACGTGGCTCGCGGCGCAGGGACATCGGGTCGTTGCCTTCGATATCTCGCCGGTCGCGATCGATCGGCTGCGGGGGTTCGCAAGCGAGCGAGGCGTGCAGGTCGATGCCCGGGTGTCGTCGCTGGACGACTGGGCGTGGGAACCCGATCGGTTCGATGCGGTCGTGGCCGTGTTCATCCAGTTCGCCAGTCCGGCGGCTCGCGCGAGGCTCTTCGAGTCTGTCTCCGGCGCACTCGAGCCGGGCGGGTTGTTGATCATCGAGGGATATGGTCTGCGCCAGTTGCGCTATCGGACCGGCGGGCCGGGCGTCGCCGAGAATCTCTACACGATGGGTCTGATCAACCAGGCCTTCCAGGGATGGCATGTGATCGCGAGCCGCGACATCGATCAGGAACTGTGTGAAGGGACCGCCCATGTCGGGCGATCGCACCTCATTTCAGCGGTGCTGAAGAAACCGGACGACGCGAACGATCCACGATGACCTGGCGCGCCAGTCGATGCCAGGCGAGGTCCAGGTGCCCGATGCCGCGGAAGACGATGACGGTCGCGCCCGGCAAGGTCTGGGGAAACTGCGGTGTCACGATATTGTCGTGCTCGGCCAGCAGCGTGATGAAACGTGACGTGCGTTCGGTGCCTTCGCCCGCTGCAAGTGCCAGCAGCCACGCGTTGCCGGGTTGCATCTGCCGCACGATCGGGACATGGCCGATCCTGGCGAGACGCGTGCCCTGGTGCGGTGTGCCGAGCGTCAGCACGCGCTGCATGCGAGCGTCGCCATAGTCGCGCAACCATGCCCGGATCGCGAGTCCACCCATGCTGTGTCCGATCAGCGTCACCCGGGACGCGCCGCTTTCTGCGAGCAGCGCCTGTACCGCGTCCTCGATCGTGGCCGTGAACAGGTCGATCGACTCCATGGGCGGTTCGAGATTGACCGAACCCACCCGATGTCCCGCCTTGGCGAGATCGCGCGCGAGGGAACGGAAGACCGCGCGGTTGCAGAAGTAGCCGTGGATAAGCAGCACCGGCGCCTTGTCCGGATCCCGACCGGATGCCATGGGACGGTTGCCGAGCCAGGGCATCACGCAGCAGAAGCACCACAGTGCGGCGGGAATCTCCCGCAACCAGGCGAGCCACCGTGGGCCGCAGTCGATCATTTCGTAGGGCGAATCGGGACGGCTGTCCCGTCCCAGCCACCAAGTCAGCATGAACTCGATGCCGAGGATGGTCGCGTGGATGCCAAGCATCAGCATCACGCTCAACCCCAATGCGATCGGCCAAGGCCACCATCCGGCCAGTAGCCATCCGGCAAGCAGGACCAGCACCAGGATGGACGTGACGATGGCGAGCAGGAGTCGGGCGATCAAGGGTGCAGGCCAAGCGGCAAGGCACTGGAGGGCACATTTCTCCTATATACTACTCGGTTCCTTGCCGCCTGGTGGTGTGACGCGCTGCTGGCGGCCTTTGTCCACAAGGAAAGATAGGAAGCTAGGAAACGCCATGCGGCTTGTGGCGCTTCAGGACTGTGCGGGGTCGCCGCACGGCGTTGGGTTCTTCTGGTGCGTGGTTTGCACCTGGTGCGTGGTCTGCGCCTGGTGCGTGGTCGGGATCGCCTTGTTGGGGCGGTTCCTGTTCATGCGCCGGGAGACTGGGCGCCTTGAACCTGGGGCTTGCGGCGCTGCGCGGTGGTTCGTTTCCTCTTTTTCGAACAACGGAGAACCCATGCGTCATTACGAAATCGTTTTCATTGTCCATCCAGATCAGTCCGAGCAAGTCCCGGCGATGATCGAGCGCTACAAGTCGCTCGTCGAAACGCAACAGGGCAAGGTCCATCGAGTCGAAGACTGGGGCCGGCGCCAGCTGACCTATCCGATCCAGAAAGTCGCCAAGGCCCACTACGTCCTTATGAACGTCGAGTGCCTGCCAGCGACGCTGGCCGAAGTCGAGCATGCCTTCAAGTTCAATGATGCCGTGCTGCGCCATCTGACCGTCCTGATGAAAAAGGCCGCGACCGGCCAGTCACCCATGTGGAAGCAGATCCAGAAGGAAGAGGCCCGGAAGGGTTCCGGTGAATCGACGCCCGCTCCTGCGACCACTCAGGCAACCGCAAGCGCCGACGCCGAATAAGTGCCCGCTGCCGGCGCCACCGACGCATCGCTCACCGCTTCTTCACTGCCTTCGAACCGGATCGAACTCTCGGCGAGATTGCTCGAACGCGAAGCGCTGCGCTACACACCGGGTGGAACGCCGATGTGTCATGCGGTCGTCGAGCATGATTCCGAGCAGGCCGAAGGTGGCGAAAGGCGAACCGTGCGGCTCGTCATCGCGGCCCGCTTCAGTGGGGAACAGGCATCACGAATCGCGGCGGAACCATTGGGTGCGATGCTGCTGTTGCAGGGATTCCTGAGTCCCAAACGGCTTCATCGCGACGGCAAACCGAGCGGCGCATTGCAGATTCACGTACTTCAGTATCGAAAATCCTGACCGAACCGGTGTCGACGGCGACGCCGATCAAAATACACAAGGACTCATCATGGCAACCCGCAAGAACGCCAAAGACCGGCGCCCACGTCGTCCGGCACAGAGCGCACTGTTCAAGCGCAAGAAATTCTGCCGCTTCACGGCCGAGAAGATCGAATGGATCGACTACAAGGATGTCGACCTGCTCAAGGAATTCATCAGTGACACGGGCAAGCTGATTCCGGCCCGCCTGACGGGCACGTCGGCCAAGTACCAGCGCCAGCTCGGTACTGCAGTGAAGCGCGCGCGATTTCTGGCGCTGCTGCCGTTCACCGACAACCACTGAGGACGCGAGATGCAAATCATTCTTCTGGAAAAAGTGGTGAATCTGGGCACCCTGGGCGAGGTCGTCCGGGTGCGTGACGGCTATGCGCGCAACTTCCTGATTCCCCAGGGCAAGGCGCGCCGCGCGACCAAGGTCGCGATCGCCGAGTTCGAAGCGCGTCGCGCGGAGCTGGAGCACGCGCAGGCCGACAAGCTCGCGGCTGCCCAGGCCGCCGGCGAGAAGATGTCCGGTACGACGGTTCAGCTCACCGAGAAGGCCGGGGTCGATGGGCGCCTGTTCGGATCGGTCACCAACTTCAACGTGGCCGACGCGCTGAAGAAGCAAGGTCACGACGTCGACCGCTCGATGATCCGCATGCCCGACGGACCGATGAAGTCGATCGGCGACTACAAGGTGTTCGTGGCGCTGCACAGCGACGTGCTGGTCGAAGTCAACGTGTCGGTTCTGGGCGAAACCGATTGATCCGGCGTCGCGCCGCCTGACGCCGACCCGATCGCTGCCGCCGTGACATGAACGACGAGCCCCCGATCTACGACCGTGAAGTGGCGGCGGTGCGGGTGCCGCCG
>JBGSTN010000752.1:0-8120 GCA_041736455.1 Burkholderiaceae bacterium
GGCCGGCACGTCGAGCGCACGCAGCAGGTCGTCATCCCACTGCTGGCGGCCGATGTCGAACAGCAGCGTGCGTGACGCATTGGTGGCATCGGTCGCATGCACCCGGCCACCGGTCAGTCGCCACAGCAGGAACGTGTCGACCGTGCCGAACGCGAGTTTGCCGGCTCTGGCGCGTTCCCGCGCACCCGGCACATTCGCGAGCATCCATGCGATCTTGGTGCCCGAGAAATACGGATCCAGGAGCAGCCCGGTACGCTCGGTGAACAGTGCTTCCAGGCCCGCGGCCTTCAACGACGCACACGAATCGGCAGTGCGGCGATCCTGCCAGACGATCGCGTGATGAATCGGCTCCCCCGTCTCGCGATCCCAGATCAGCGTGGTCTCGCGCTGATTCGTGATACCGATGCCGGCGAGCGCGCTCGCCTGGATACCGGCTGCGCTCAAGGCTCCCTTCACCGTTTCGACTGTCGACCGCCAGATGTCGTCAGGTCGATGCTCGACCCAGCCCGAGCGCGGGAAGATCTGTTCGAATTCCTGTTGATCGCGACCTATCGCGTGAAACGACGCGTCGAACACCATGGCGCGGGTGCTCGTCGTCCCCTGATCGATCGCGAGAATGGGACCGGTATTCACGGTATCTCCTGTATCGGGCATGAGGCTTGATGGTACTCACGCGGATCGGAACGATGAAGCCGCCGCGCGCCTGCAAGAACGCCCCCGGCACCGGCGTGACGAGGGCGTCGCCATTACAGCGTGAATCAGCGTACCTTGCCGGCCTTCCACGCGTCGAGCAGCGTGTCGTAGGCGATCGTTTCACCCTTGGGCTTTTCGTTGGCAAGCTTCTTCCACGGAGCGCCCTTGTCGGTCAGCATCGCATTCGGATCGCCCTTCTTGTTGAGCTTGGGCGGACAGTTCTCCATGCCGGCACGCTCGAGACGGGCCATCACCTGATCCATTTCCTCGGCGAGCGTATCCATCGCGGCCTGCGGCGTCTTCTCGCCCGTAACCGCGACCGCGACGTTCTTCCACCAGAGTTGCGCGAGCTTCGGGTAGTCGGGCACGTTGTTGCCGGTGGGTGTCCAGGCGACACGCGCCGGACTGCGATAGAACTCGATCAGACCGCCGTATCGCGCCGCGTTCTTCGTGAAGTACTCGTGACGGATGTCGCTGTCGCGAATGAACGTGAGGCCGACTTCGCTCTTCTTCGCGGAGACGGTCTTGGCGGTGACGAACTGCGCATAGAGCCAGGCGCCTGCCGTCTTGTTCGCATCGTGACCCTTGAAGAAGGTCCATGATCCGACATCCTGGTAGCCGTTCTGCATGCCCTGTTTCCAGTAGGGTCCGTTGGGACCGGGGGCCATGCGCCACTTCGGTGTTCCATCGGCGTTGACCACCGGCAGGCCCGGCTTGGTCATGTCCGCCGTGAAGGCCGTGTACCAGAAGATCTGCTGGGCGATCTGTCCCTGCGCCGGGACGGGCCCCGCTTCACCGAACGTCATGCCGGTGGCTTCCTTGGGCGCGAACTTCTTCATCCAGTCGACGTACTTGGTCAGTGCATAGACGGCAGCAGGCGAGTTGGTGGCGCCGCCTCGGGATACGGACGCACCCACCGGTGTGCACTTGTCGGCGCCGACGCGGATGCCCCATTCGTCGACCGGTTGTCCGTTGGGAATGCCGATATCGGCGGAACCCGCCATCGACAACCACGCATCGGTGAAACGCCAGCCCAGCGACGGATCCTTCTTGCCGTAATCCATGTGTCCGTAGATCGGCTTGCCATCGATCTGCTTCACGTCGTTGGTGAAGAACTCGGCGATGTCCTCATAGGCGCTCCAGTTGAGCGGCACACCCAGTTCATAACCGTACTTCGACTTGAACTTGTCGCGCAGATCCGGCCTGGCGAACAGGTCGGCGCGAAACCAGTAGAGGTTGGCGAACTGCTGGTCGGGCAACTGGTACAGCTTGCCGTCCGGTGCCGTCGTGAAGCTCGTCCCGATGAAATCCTTCAGGTCCAGGCCGGGATTCGTGTACTCCTTGCCGGCGCCTGCCATGTAGTCGGACAGCGGCATGATGCGACCGTAGCGGTAATGAGTACCGATCAGGTCGGAATCGCTGATCCAGCCGTCATAGATCGATTGGCCCGACTGCATCGAGGTCTGCAGCTTCTCGACGACGTCACCCTCCTGGATCAGGTCATGCTTGACCTTGATGCCGGTGATCTCCTCGAACGCCCGGGCAAGCGTCTTAGATTCGTATTCGTGCGTCGTGATCGTTTCGGAAACGACCGAAACCTCGTTCAAGCCCTTGTCCTTGAGCTTCTTCGCCGCATCGATGAACCATTTCATTTCCGCCATCTGCGCGTCCTTGCCGAGCGTGGATGGTTGAAACTCGTTGTCTATCCATTTCTTCGCCGCTGCTTCGTCGGCCTGTGCGGCCGTCGTCGCTGCCAGGGCGGCAACCGCGATCGCCACCGCATTCATGCGCAATTTCATTGCAGTCTCCTACTGGTTGTGGCTTCCCCGCTTGTTTCGTTCAGTCCGGCTGGGAAGCAGCGGCCGGTCCGCGTCAACTGGTCAAACCCGACTCAACCCTTCTTCATGATCAACGCCAGAAGCGCCATCGACACGCCGAACCCCCACCAGATCGTCGGCTCTTCGGCGAGTTCGAACCAGGTCATCATCCGTTCGCTCAATGCGACGAATGCCAGGTTCACATAAGCCGCGGCGAGCAGGCCGATGAAGAGCCGGTCACCACGGGTGGTCGCGATGGGCAACCAGCCCCTGCGCAACACGGTCGGTGAACGCAGCTCCCAGATCGTCATGCCCACCAGCATCAATGCAATGCAGGTGAAGAAGACCGCGACGGGGGTGGTCCATGCCATCCATTGGAACATCGTCGTCTCCGCCGTCCGCCTAGACGCGACCCATTGCGAAGCCCTTCGCAATGTAGTTGCGCACGAACCAGATCACGATCGCCCCCGGGACGATCGTCAGTACACCGGCAGCCGCCAGTACGCCCCAGTCCATGCCCGACGCCGAAACCGTCCGGGTCATGACCGCGACGATCGGTTTCGCATCGACACTGGTCAGCGTGCGGGCCATCAGCAGTTCGACCCAGCTGAACATGAAGCAGAAGAATGCCGCGACACCGACACCGGCCTTGATCAGCGGAATGAAGATGGTCAGGAAGAAGCGCGGAAACGAATAGCCGTCGATGTAGGCGGTCTCGTCGATCTCGCGCGGAATGCCGCTCATGAAACCTTCGAGAATCCAGACGGCGAGCGGCACATTGAAAAGGAGATGGGCAAGGGCCACCGCAATGTGGGTGTCCATCAGCCCCAATGTCGTATAGAGCTGGAAGAACGGCAGCAGGAATACCGCAGGCGGCGTCATGCGATTGGTGAGCAGCCAGAAGAAGACGTGCTTGTCACCGAGAAAGCTGTAGCGCGAGAACGCATAAGCCGCCGGCAGCGCTACCGTCAGCGAGATCACGGTATTGATCGCCACGTAGATCAGCGAATTGATGTAACCGGAATACCAGGACACGTCGGTGAAGATGGTCCTGTAATGGTCGAGCGTGAAATCCCGGGGCCAGAGACTGAAGGCCGACAGGATTTCCTCGTTCGTCTTGAACGACATGTTGACCATCCAGTAGACCGGCAGGATGGCAAAGACCAGGTAGACGATCAGGAAGAGTGTCCGCTTCTGGAATCGGGCATTCATTGCGCGCCACCCGTCGTGTCGGATGTCGTGCCGGACTGGGTGCCCACGCGCTGCATCCAGTTGTACAGCACGAAACAGAGCAACAGGATGATCAGGAAATAGATCAGTGAGAAGGCCGCGGCCGGTCCGAGATCGAACTGACCGACCGCTTTCTGAGTCAGGTACTGGCTCAGGAAAGTGGTCGCATTGCCCGGCCCGCCACCCGTCAGGACGAAGGGTTCGGTATAGATCATGAAGCTGTCCATGAAGCGCAACAGCACGGCGATCACCAGTACGCCGCGCATCTTCGGCAACTGGATGTAGCGAAACACGGCCAGCT
This sequence comes from Burkholderiaceae bacterium, assembly GCA_041736455.1. Taxonomy (GTDB): domain Bacteria; phylum Pseudomonadota; class Gammaproteobacteria; order Burkholderiales; family Burkholderiaceae_E; genus JAUIAI01. The sequence goes on from JBGSTN010000752.1 coordinate 4,042, forward strand.
TCGACGCACCGTCGATACGGGCAGCCTGGTAGTAGGCGTCGGGAATCGCACGCAGCCCGGCATAACAAAGCAATGCGACCAAGGGCGTCCAGTGCCAGACGTCCATGGCCAGGACGGTGAGCCAGGCGTGGGTCGCATTGCCGGTGTAGCTGTAGTCGAACCCCAGACCGGCCAGCGTGGCACCGAGCAGACCGATATCCGTGCGCCCGTAGATCTGCCAGATCGTACCGACCACGTTCCACGGAATCAGCAGCGAGATCGCGACGATCACGAGGACGGCGGACGCTCGCCAGCCTCGCGCCGGCATCGACAAGGCGAGCGCAATGCCTAGCGGAATCTCGACCAGCAGCACACTGACCGAGAAACCGATCTGCCTGAAAAGCGCTCCCTGCAGGTCTTCATCGCGCATCACGGCCTTGAACCACTCGGTGCCGACAAACACGCGCCGCTCGGGAGAGATGATGTCCTGCACCGAATAGTTGACCACTGTCATCAGGGGAATGATCGCCGAGAACGCCACGCAGATCACCACCGGCAGGACGAGCCACCAGGCCTTCTGATTCACCGGCTTGATCGCGCTCATCCGAACAATTCCTCGTTGACGTAGTAACAGGTGTGCGGCCCCACCACGTTGAGCCAGACGTGATCGCCGATCCGTGGAATCGGCTGTCCCGGGCCGAGTCTTGTCCGGATGATCACTTCGGAAGGGCCGGCGTCGGCGGGGTCGACCGTCGTGGCCGACGCGCGGGCGGTGAGCAGCCAGTAGTTGCCGATGTCCTGTGCCTGGATCACCTGGGCCGGAATGGCGCCGATCGCCTCGCCAGCCGCCAGTGTCACGTATTCGGGCCGCACGCCGATCTTGAATGACGGCAGCGCGCCGAGCGCCGGCGTCGGCGCCGCCAGAGAACGACCCACCACCCGGATCGAATCGCCGAGGCCATGGGCGGGCAGGAAGTTCATCCCGGGAGAACCGATGAAGTGGCCGACGAAGGTGTGACTCGGGCGTTCGAAAAGATCACTCGCCGTACCGGTCTGCAATGCGCGGCCACGGGCCATGACGATGGTCAGATCGGCGAAGGTCAATGCTTCGACCTGATCGTGTGTGACATAGATCAGCGTCATCTTGAGCTCGTGGTGGATCTCCTTGAGCTTGCGACGCAACTGCCATTTGAGTTGCGGATCGATCACCGTCAGGGGTTCATCGAAAAGAATCGCCGAGACGTCTTCTCGCACAAGGCCGCGGCCGAGCGATATCTTCTGCTTGGCATCAGCCGCCAACCCGGCTGCGCGCAGGTTCAACACTGCGCTGAGTTCGAGCATTTCCGCAATGCTGCCGACCCGCTGGCGGATCCGCTGGGGGGCGACGCCCCGGTTGCGCAACGGAAAGGCGAGGTTCTCGGCGACGGTCATCGTGTCGTAGATGACCGGGAACTGGAAGACCTGGGCAATGTTTCGTTGCTGAGGCGTGAGCGCGGTCACGTCGCGGCCGTCGTAACTGACCGTGCCGTGCGACGGCGTGATCAGTCCCGAGACGATGTTCAGGAGCGTGGTCTTGCCGCATCCGGACGGACCGAGCAGTGCATAGGCGCCGCCGTCGTCGAAGGTCATCTTCAACGGCAGCAAAGCGTAGTCGTCGTCGCGCCGGGGATTCGGCAGATACGAATGAGCGAGATCGAGATCGATGCGGGCCATGTCAGCGGGTCCGTCCCGCCTGGGCGGCGGGGGCAAGCACGAGGTTGCCACCCTCATCGAAGACGTGAACCTGCGCGGAATTCAGATGCAGTGATACAGGCGCCCCGATGCCGAAGACGTGAACGCCCGGCAGTTGCGCAACCAGCTCGCCGATCGCGGTCGTCGCATGCACGAACGTATCGGAACCGGAAATCTCGGCCAGCACGACCTTCCCGGGCAGTGCGAGGTCTTCCGGATGCGCCTGCAGATGAAACGCGCTCGCCCGGATGCCGATCGTGACCGATCGCCCGTCACCCCCGAGCCGACCGACCAGGTCGGATGCCGTGGCCGACGCGGCCGCGCTCGACAAAGACATTCTTTTGTCGCCGGGCAGCATCACCCCCGGAGTCGGATGACCGGCCACGCGGGCCGCGACGAGATTGATCGGCGGATCGCTGAATGCGCGCGCGACGCGGATCGACGCAGGACGATGAAAGACATCCGCGGTCGGCCCGTATTGCAGCAGTTCGCCGGCATCCATCACCGCCGTGTACCCGCCCAGCAGCAGCGCTTCGGTCGGCTCGGTGGTCGCATAGACGACAGTCGATTCGCCGGAAGCGAAAAGTGCCGACAGCTCGTCGCGCAACTCCTCGCGCAACTTGTAGTCGAGATTGACGAGCGGCTCGTCGAACAACACCAAGGGCGCTCGCTTGGCGAGCGCCCTTGCGAGCGCCACGCGTTGTTGCTGACCACCCGACAGCTCCGCCGGCAGGCGCTCGAGAAACGGCTCGATGCGCAGTCGCACGGCCAGTTCCCTGACCCGCTCGGCAATCGCGGCACGATCGAGCCTGCCTTGCAGTTTCAATGTCGACGCGATGTTCTGCGCCACGGTCATCGACGGATAGTTGATGAACTGCTGATAGACCATCGCGACATTGCGGTCACGCACGGGCCGACCCGTGACGTCGGTCCCATCGACGAATACCTTTCCCGCTGTCGGACGGTCGAGCCCGGCCATGATGCGCATCAGGGTGGTCTTGCCAGCCTGGGTCGCACCGAGCAGCACCGTCACGGCGCGCGGGACGAGTTTCAGGTCTAGCGGGTACAGGTGGATCGCCGGCCCGACCCGCTGGCTGATCCGTTCGAGGGTCAGTTCCATGCGAGCGGCCCGCGCGCGAACGGGGTGAACGCGGTGAAGAGAACGCCGCATGACCATCGATGGATCGCGCACGTCGAGGCCTGCGGCAAATCCACTCGTGGCACACACCTCATGGGGCCTCGTCTCCTTTCATATCGCGCGATTGTCAGGGCTGCGCGATCTTACATTCGAAAGAAAACGAATGTCAATCGAACAAAACGAACGTAGAATCTTGCGAAATTCATTGAAATCGAAATAATTCGAAGAACGACAATGCCATCTTAGCGAGATTGCCTGATTGCCAGCCCCGATCGAATTCCCGCCGTGCAACGAACTTCGATGCCGACCTTGAGTCCACGCCAGAACGACATCGTGCAACTCGCCCGTGCAACCGGCCGTGTCGATGTCGATGCGCTGGCGGCGACGTTCGAGGTCACCCCGCAGACGATCCGCAAGGACCTCAACGACCTGTGCGATCTCGGCATGATGCAGCGTTTCCATGGCGGCGCAATGCTCGGATCGGGCGTTGCCAATCTCGCCTACGAATCGCGGCGCCAACTGGCACCCGACGCGAAGGCACGTATCGGCGCGCTCGCGGCGACGCTCGTTCCGAACGATTGTTCACTGTTGATCAACATCGGCACCACCACCGAGCAGGTGGCCCTGGCGCTGCGCCAGCACACCGGACTGATGGTCATCACCAACAATATCAATGTCGCACAGATCCTGCGCAGTTCATCGCATATCGAGGTGATCGTCGCGGGCGGTGTGCTGCGCCATGCCGACGGTGGCATCGTGGGCGAGGCGGCAGTGGAATTCATCCGACAGTTCAAGGTCGACTACGCGATCATCGGCGCCTCGGCGATCGACGACGATGGCAGTCTGCTCGACTACGACTATCGCGAAGTCAGCGTCGCCAAGGCGATCATGGCCGGCGCGCGCCATTCGATCCTCGTCGCCGACCAGATGAAGTTCGCGCGGACAGCGCCGGTTCGTATCGGTCATGTCTCGGCGCTCGATTGGCTAGTCACCGATGCCGAGCCACCAGCCGCCATTCGCGCACTTTGCCAGGAAAGCGAGGTGACGATCGCTGTTGCGCCCGAGACCGGACGACCGAATCAACGATGAACATCGAGTCATTGAACGGCCCCAGGCCCGCGGCCGGCCACGACGCCGAAACGCGAGACGGTCTTGCCGACGACGGCAATCACCCGAATGCCGTGCGCGGTGCGCGTTTCGCGGCGCTCACCGGGAGCCATCGATTCGACCT
>JBGSTN010000796.1:0-7417 GCA_041736455.1 Burkholderiaceae bacterium
AGCCGGTGGCCACCTTCGCCGCCGTGACGCCGGTGCCCACGGTGAGCGACGACCAGAGCGAGTCGTAGGAATAGGCGTAGCGTCCATCGCTGGCGGTGGCACCGCCCGTGGGTCCGACGGAGTCGAGCTTGCCGTCCGAGAGATCCGCAATCAGCGCACGTCCGGCTTCCAGCGCGGGTTCGGTGCTTTGGGGCAGCGCGGCGGATCCGGCCAGTGCAAAACCACCTAGCACCGCGCCATAGATGCCGTTCTGCGTCGGCGTCAGCACGTTCGAATCGATCCGGTCGTTGCCGGCGTTCAGCATGATCGGCAGTCGACGCAGGTCGGCCAGCCGATAGAAGCCGGGCAACTGGTCGTTGATGATCGCGAGCAGCGCAGCGTGCGCCTCCTCGACGATGGCGACATCCTTCCAGCCTTCGGGATTGCCGCGCTCGGCGCCGATCGCCTGCGCACGATCGTAGAGCGCGTGGTTGAACGGGGTGACCGCCCCGTTGCGGTCGTAGCGGTTGATCAGGCCGATCCGCTGCTGGCCCGCGAAACCGACGTCGCGCCCGAGACCTTCGTCGTAGACGACCGAGTCGGCCGCGCGACCCTCGAACGTGACCTTGATCGGCAACGGCGCGCCGCAGGGCACGAAGGTGACCATGCCTTTGGTGTCGTCGACCGGCCATGGACCGAACTTGCGGCCATTGGGCGTTTCGATCGTGACGTCGACGCGACGGTATTGCCCGTCATCGCCGCCGATGCCATTGCCCGAGTCGCCACCGACGCTGCCGCCTTCGCCGCCGCCTGGACCACTGCCGACACCCTCATTGTCGCCCGGGCCGACCGGGACCGAACGCAGGATCTCGTCGCCGATGTCGCCGGAGAATCCGGTGATCAGGCCGGGCAGGCATCCCGATTGCACCACCGGGGGGTTGTCACCGCCCCCTCCCCCGCCGCAGGCGGCCAATACCGAAACGAGGAAGGCGGCCGGCAGCGACCGCAGCAATCGAGACTGGCCGTTCGACATCGAAGATCCCTGGCGCGCGCCGGATTGCCGGTGCGACTGACGGTGAGTGATGTGGTGCAAAGTGAAGCGTGCTGCCTTTTTTCGAGCGTGCGGCCGATCGATGGTATAGCAATGCCTCGAGATGTTCGTACCAATTCTTGGGCATGCCGCCGACCGCGTTGAAGGTCAATGAATCGATTTCCTGGCCTGTTGTCGAAAGCGTTGACGGTCGCGTTGCGCATGCCATGTCTACAATGCTGAACAAGACATCAACGATGCCCGGTGACGAGGCATCGACGGCGGCTGGCGTTGCAGCGGCCTGACCCGATACTGGACTGAGGCCGCCGGCCGGACAACCATCATGCTCGATGAATCGAACCATCTCACCCGCACGGACATCGACGGCAAGGACCCGGATCCCGGCGACGCCCCGGGCGATGCCGAAAGCGGTGCAGCGATCGATCGTCGTGGTTCGATCGACGGCAATTCCGCGCAAGGCAGCAGCGAGACGCTGGACTTGACCGGCGTGGTCGCGAAGCTGCGCGAAGTCCGCGAGCAGTGGCGCGCTTCGCAGAATCGAACGCGCGACGCCGGCATGCGCGAATTGCCGTCACGCGAGGCCCTGTCGACGATAGCGCAGGCGTTGCGCGGTGCCTTGTTTCCGATGCGATTGGGCCCACCGGAGCTGCGCCAGGAAAGCGAAGACTACTACGTCGGGCATACCCTCGATTCGGTGCTCTCCGTCCTGCTCCGGCAGATCCGCCTGGAGCTGCGTTACCACGCGCGCCACGACGGTGAACTGCTCGCGACTGCCGATGCCAGGTCGCGTGAAGTCGTCAGCCGCTTTGCGAATGCGCTGCCTGGTATTCGTGCGCTGCTCGACAGCGACGTGCTTGCGGCCTTCCATGGCGACCCGGCGGCCAGCAGCGTCGACGAAGTGCTGCTTTGCTACCCCGGCGTCCACGCGATGATCAATCATCGCATCGCCCACGTGCTGTATTCGCTCGGCGTTCCGCAACTGGCGCGGATCGTCGCGGAACTCGCGCATAGCGAGACCGGCATCGACATCCACCCGGGCGCAACGATCGGCGCCGGGTTCTTCATCGATCATGGCACCGGCGTCGTGATCGGCGAGACGGCCGTCATCGGTCGCGATGTCCGCCTCTACCAGGCCGTCACGCTGGGCGCAAAACGCTTCGCGACCGATGCCGACGGGCACTTGAAGAAGGGTGGCGCCAGGCATCCGATCGTCGAGGATGGTGTGGTCGTCTACGCCGGCGCGACCATTCTCGGGCGGGTGACGATCGGGCGCGGGTCGACGATCGGTGGCAACGTGTGGCTGACCCACAGCGTGCCGCCGGGCAGTCATATCACACAGGCTGTTGCGCGCGACACGGACGCGGACGCCTGACGACCGAACGCAATGCGCCCGGGTCGTCCATCGTTGTCGACCGAGGCTCTTGCCGCGTATTGCGCGGCCGGCGCGGCGCGGCGCCACACCGGTTCGCCGGCGGCGAAGACCTGCAGTTCGCCCGACTGGAAAGGAACCCAGCGTTCGTTGCGCGTCAGCGGTTCGGTGGCGAGCAGCACCATCCGATCGTCGCGGCCGTTTGCATGGCTCAGATCCATCTCGATGTCGTGGTCGACCAGTTGCGCGATCGGAAACGGGAATGAACGCGTCAGCCAGAAGAGCCGTGTCGAAGCATGGGCGTATACCACGCGGCCGTCCGACAGCAGGAAATTGAAACGGCCGTGTTCGGCGATGCGGTCGGCAAGTTCCGCAATGAATGGGGCGATCTCCTGCCATCCCCTGGCGCGAGGACCGCGAAAGCGCTGGCGCAGCGACTGCATCATCCAGCAGAACGCACGCTCGCTGTCGGTGTCGCCTACCGGCATGTAGCTGCCGGTCAGGCGCGGATGGAAATCCTGCAGGTCGCCGTTATGGCAGAACGACCAGTGCCGACCTTGCCATTCACGCACGAAGGGATGGCAATTCGACATCCGGACCCCGCCCTGCGTGGCCTTGCGGACGTGAGCCAGCACGGTGCATGCGCGAATCGGTTGCCGGCGCAGGAATTCGGCGAGTGGTGAATCGCTGGCACGGCCGTCGTCGATGAAATGGCGGCAGACCTTGTCGTCGTGAAAGGCGATCCCGTAGCCATCGGCATGTTCACCGGTATGCCCGCCGCGTGCCGAAAGGCCCGTGAACGAAAAAGTCGCCGCGCTCGGGACGTTGCAATTCAGGGCAAAGAGTTCGCACATCTCATGATCGCCTGTACTTGGGAACCGCGTTGCGCATGGGCCGCGTCGGGTACGGCGGAAGAAACGGGCTGGCCACTGCCCGTTCGCCCGGCCGAGTCGTTCAGAGGCTCGAAGGTGAAACGGAAATTCCTGCGCCGATCGACAGGCGCCTGTCGTGTCTGTCGTGGGCGCCTGGCGATCCGTTCACTGGAAAGGCGCTGCACGGCAGGACAGACGTCGCATTCTCGATGCGTTGGCGCGGGCCGGCCCCGGCGTTCGCGAAGTCTGCCTGGCTTCACGGAATCAGCGCCGGCGCAAAGCGATCCTATAATGGGGCGCTTTCCCGGTCGCGGCAGGTATCGCGTGCCGGGATCTCAAGCCACAATCCCCCCGGAGACGAACATGCCAATGTCACTGCCAGGTCTGGTCGCGGCGCCGATCATCGATCCTGCCTGCCGCGGCTGACGCACCATGAGTCGAGCTTCCAACTTCCACGTCGCGGTCGTCACCGGTGGTGCCCGCGGAATCGGCCGCGCGATCGGCGAATGGTTCGTCAGCCACCACTACAAGGTCGCCCTGCTCGACCGCGACGGCGCGACACTCGATGCCACGGTCACCGAGATCGGCCGACCCGATGATCTGATGGGAATCCATTGCGACGTATCGGATCCGGCGCAGGTCGATGGCGCTGCGGCCGAGGTCGTCGCGCGATTCGGCCGGGTCGATGCGCTGGTCAACAATGCGGGCGTGGCGATCTTCAAGCCGGTGCTGGAAATCACGTTCGAGGATTGGCGCGTGGTCATGGCAACCAATCTGGACGGCGCTTTCCTTTGCACGCAGGCCTTCGGGGCGGTCATGGCCCGGAATGGCAGTGGGGCAATCGTCAATATCGCATCGATCTCGGGGCTGCGCGCCAGTACGCTGCGCCTGGCCTACGGCACCAGCAAGGCAGCGCTGATCCACATGACCAGGCAACACGCGGTGGAACTCGGCAACGTGGGCGTACGGGTCAATGTCATTGCGCCGGGCCCGGTGGAGACCGAGATGGCCAAGCTGGTCCACAGCGTCGCGATCCGGTCCGACTATTACGACGCGATTCCATTGAATCGTTACGGAACTGTCGAAGAAATGGCGAATGTGGTGGGTTTCCTGTGCAGCGACGAAGCGAGCTTCGTCACCGGCCAGTTGGTGGCGGTCGACGGTGGTTTCGATGCAGCCGGCGTCGGACTGCCCACGCTTCGCCGCAACATGGCCAGGTCGGGACCGGCGTCCACCTGACGAATCCGATGTCATCAATCCGCATCATCGCGCATCGGTCCCCGTCGATCGCCGACCTGTTCGATCGTGTCGCGAGCCGTTTCTCGACCACGCGCACCGCGTCCCGCTGCCGGTGATGACGCCGCACGTCACGAACCTGTCGATACTGCTCACGCAGACCGCAGCGCTTCATCCAGACCGGCCCGGGCTCATCCAGGGCGAGCGTGTCTGGTGCTGGCGCGAGATCGACGACCGGGTCGATGCGCTGGTGCAAGGCCTGCGCAGCCTGGGCGTGCAGCCAGGCGACAAGATTCTCGTCCAGTCGCGCAACAACGCCGCGATGTTCGAGACCTGCTGGGCAGCGTTTCGGCTCGGCGCCGTCTGGGTACCGACGAATTTCCGCCTCACGCCGCCCGAAGTCGCGTATCTCGGTACGTCGAGCGAGGCGTGCGTCATGGTCGCCGAGGCCCGTTTCTCCGCCCATGTCGATGAGGTGCGATCCGTGTCGCCGCATCTGCGCCATGCCATCACCATCGGGCAGGCGCGTGACGGCGAGATCGACTACGACGCACTGATCGCTGAAAACATCGGTGCCGCCGCGACGACGGCCGAGGTGATGAGCGATACGCCGCTCTGGTACTTCTACACCTCGGGGACCACCGGCAAGCCGAAGGCCGCCGTGCTCACGCATGGACAAATGGCGTTCGTCGTGACCAACCATCTTGCCGACCTGATTCCCGGCACGGACGAGAACGACTGCTCGATTGCCGTCGCACCACTGTCGCACGGGGCGGGTATCCATGCCCTGCTCAACGTGGCCCGTGGCGCGCCGACGGTGCTGTTGCCATCCGAACGGCTCGATCCCGCATTGTTCTGGCAACTCGTCGAGAAGCATCGCGTGACCAACCTGTTCACGGTGCCGACGATCGTCAAGATGCTGGTCGAGGATCCTGCGGTCGATCAATTCGATCACCGGTCGCTGCGCTACGTGATCTACGCCGGCGCCCCGATGTACCGGGCGGACCAGCAACGGGCGCTGCGGAAACTGGGCAAGGTGCTGGTGCAGTACTTCGGCCTGGGCGAGGTGACCGGTTGCATCACCGTGCTGCCCCCATCGATGCATGCGGTCGACGATGACGACCCGAACGCCCACATCGGATCATGTGGCAGGCCTCGCACAGGCATGCAGGTCGCGATCCTGGACGAGAATCACCTACCGCTGCCGCCGGGCACCATCGGCGAGATCTGTTGCCGTGGACCGGCAGTGTTCGCCGGCTATTTCAACAATCCGGAAGCAACGGCCAAGGCGCTGCGCGGCGACTGGTTTCACACCGGCGACGTCGGTCGCATCGACGATCGCGGGCTTCTCTACATCACCGGCCGCGAATCCGACATGTACATCTCGGGCGGTTCGAACGTGTACCCCAGGGAAGTCGAGGAGGTGCTGTTGACGCATCCTTCGGTGGCCGAGGTCGCGGTGCTCGGTGTTCCCGATTCGAAGTGGGGCGAGGTCGGTGTGGCGGTCGTGGTGGCGCGCGAGCCCGGCCTGACGGCGGAGACGCTGCTCGGTCACCTCGACGGCCGATGCGCGAAATACCGCTGGCCACGTCACTTCTTCTTCTGGGATGCACTGCCCCGGTCGGGCTACGGCAAGGTGACGAAGAACGAGATCCGCGCGCAACTGGTCGAACGCGGCGACTTGTCCCTGCCCGCCCCCGAGACCTGACTTCCGGATCCACCGAACAAGGACCCCGACGGATCGAACGAGCGCCCGAGGGGAAATGAAAGACCTGGGGAAATGAGAGACCTGACCCCCAATCAACGGAGATACGCATGAACAACCACCGTCGCATCATCCTGCGCTCGGCCGCGGCCGGATCTGCGCTCGCGCTGCCGATGCGCAGCGTCTTCGCGCAGAAGGCGGAATTCACCTACCGGTATGCGAACAACCTGCCGCTGGCGCATCCGATGAATGCGCGCGCCAAGGAGATGTCCGAGGCGATCCTGGCCGAAACCCAGGGACGAGTGGATATCCAGATCTTTCCGGCGGGCCAGCTCGGTTCCGACACCGACATGCTGAGCCAGTTGCGCGCGGGCGGCATCGATTTCTTCACGCTGTCCGGCCTGATCCTGTCGACGCTGGTGCCAGGGACGGCCATCACGGGCATCGGATTCGCCTTCTCGGACTACGATACGGTCTGGAAGGCGCTCGATGGCGAACTGGGTGCGCACGTGCGGGGCCAGATCGGCAAGGCGGGCCTGGTCGCGATGGATCGGATCTGGGACAACGGATTCCGGCAGATCACGTCGTCGACCCGGCCCATCAATTCTGCCGACGACCTGAAGGGCTTCAAGATCCGTGTCCCGGTGTCGCCGATGTGGACCTCGATGTTCAAGGCGTTCGACTCGGCTCCGGCATCGATCAACTTCGTCGAAGTGTATTCGGCGCTGCAGACGAAGGTCGTCGATGGCCAGGAGAATCCGCTGGCGATCCTCGATACCGCGAAGCTGTACGAAGTGCAGAAGTACGTGTCGATGACCAACCACATGTGGGACGGATTCTGGTTTCTCGGCAACCGCCGCGCATGGGAAAGGATGCCGCAGGACCTGCGCACGGTCGTCGCCCGCAACATCAACGAGGCCGGCGTGAAGCAACGCGCCGACGTGGCCGCACTCAACGGCAATCTGCAGAAGACGCTCACCGAAAAGGGCATGATCTTCAACGAACCGAAGACCGACAGCTTCCGCGCCAAGTTGCGCCAGGCGGGCTTCTATGGCGAATGGAAGGGCAAGTTCGGTGACGAGGCCTGGGCGGTTCTCGAACGTGCCGTCGGCAAGCTGAGTTGATGCCGCCGCAACGCGTCGAGGAGTCGACTTGAGCGTGACAGGCACGCCGCAGTCGCTCGGCGACGACGACATCGTCGTCGC
>JBGSTN010000818.1:0-12251 GCA_041736455.1 Burkholderiaceae bacterium
GACGGCCTCGCGCGCGCGCAGCTCGCGGCGCATGAAGTCGGCACGGGTACATATACGATTGCTGCGCAGCAGGTCGCCGATAGACTTGGTATCGAGGTGGGTGCAGTGAAAGTCGAAATGGGCGACTCGGCGCTGCCTCCCTCCCCCGTGTCCGGCGGCTCGAATGTCACTGCCAGCATCTGCTCGGTGTTGGGCAAGGCATGCGACACGATCAGGCAGCGTCTCTTCGAAGCGGCAGTCAGGCAGGGTCCGCTTGACGGCCGGCAGCCAGACCAGCTGAACTTCGTTGCCGGCAACGTGGTGGCGCCCGATGGTGCATCGATGGCACTTCAGGACGCATTCCGGGCACTGGGCGCAGGTGTCGTCGAGGAATACGCGGAGTGGACGCCACCGGGCATGTCCGGCGAGGACGTGCAGAAGCTCTACCAGGGCGGTGTGGGCATCACGGGTGGATCGGAGGGCGAAAAGCTGATGTTCGCCTTCGGAGCCGAGTTCGTCGAAGTGCGGATCAACGCTCGCACGCGCGAGATCCGAGTGCCCCGTATCGTCGGCGCGTTTGCGGCCGGACGCATCATGAATCCACGCACGGCCAGCAGTCAGTTGCTGGGCGGCATGATCTGGGGCATCGGCTCGGCGCTGCACGAAGCCACCGAAGTCGATCCGCGTGCCGCGCGCTATCTGAACAACGATATTGCCGAGTACCTGATCGCGGTCAATGCCGACGTCCCGAAGGTCGATGTCATTCTGGTGCCGGAAGTCGATGACTTCGTCAATCCGGCTGGCGTCAAGGGCCTTGGCGAACTGGGCAACGTGGGCACGGCAGCGGCGATCGCCAATGCCGTCTATCACGCAACCGGCACGCGCATCAGGCACCTGCCGATACGTCTGGACAACCTGCTCCAGTCGACTTGAGAGGCGCTGCGATGCGGGGCAACAGAACTGCATGAACGGCGGTCGATGACCGGACCGGGCATTCGAATTGCACGGTCCAGGTTCATTCGACACAGGGAGTTCAACGCATGACGATCACTTCCAATCCTTTCGCTGTCATCACCGGAGCCTCTTCCGGCATCGGACTCGAACTCGCGAGAGTCTGCGCCGCGAACGGCTTCGACCTGCTGATTGCCGCGGACCAGGGCATCGACGATGCGGCGACCGCATTGCGGTCGAACGGCGCGAACGTCGAGGCGATCACCGCGGACCTGAGCACGCGAACCGGCGTCGATTCGGTGATGACCGCGATCGCAGGTCGCCGTGTCGACGCCTTGCTTGCGAATGCGGGGCATGGGCTGGGACACGCGTTCCTCGACCAGTCCTTCGACGACATCCGGCACGTGATCGACACGAACATCACCGGCACGCTCGACCTGATCCAGCGTATCGGTGGACCGATGCGCGAGACGCGCCAGGGGCGCATCCTGATCACCGGCTCGATCGCCGGCTTCATGCCCGGTACGTTCCAGGCGGTCTACAACGGCACCAAGGCGTTCATCGACTCGTTCTCGTGGGCACTCCGCAATGAATTGAAGGAATCCGGGGTGACGGTGACCTGCTTGATGCCCGGCGCGACCGACACGAACTTCTTCACCCGCGCCGACATGCAGGATACGAAGGTCGGCACCGGCAAGAAGGACGATCCGGCCGATGTCGCGAAGGTCGGATTCGATGCGATGATGGCAGGGGATGGCGATGTCGTCGCCGGCTGGAAGAACAAGATCCAGTCGTCGATCGCCAGTGTCACGCCGGCCTCGGTGCTCGCCGAACAACACCGCCGAATGGCAGAGCCCGGGGGTGCGGAATGAAGGCTCTCACCTATCACGGCTCCAAGGACGTTCGTATCGAGTCGGTGCCCGATCCCGTCATTCACCATGACGACGACGTGATTCTCCGTGTGACGGCGACGGCCATCTGCGGATCGGACCTGCATATCTACCGTGGCAAGATTCCTTCCATGGAGACGGGCGACATCCTGGGCCATGAGTTCATGGGAATAGTCGAGGACGTGGGCCCTCGTGTCGTCAACGTCAATCGCGGCGATCGGGTCGTCGTGCCGTTCACGATCTCGTGTGGCGACTGCTTCTTCTGCCAGCGTACGCTGTTTGCGGCGTGCGAAACGACGAATCCGGGCCGCGGCGCGATACTCAACAAGAAGGATACGCGTTCGGGCGCCGGTCTGTTCGGCTACAGTCACCTTTACGGTGGCTATGCTGGCGGACAGGCTGAATTCGTCCGCGTACCGCACGCCAATGTCGGACCGCTCGTGATTCCCAATACCCGGTTGGCGGACGAGCAGGTGCTATTCCTTTCCGACATTCTGCCAACCGGCTACCAGGCAATCGTCAATGCGGAAGTCGGCAAGGGGTCCACCGTGGCGATCTTCGGTGCCGGGCCGGTTGGACTGATGGCAGCGGCCTGCGCACGCATGCTTGGCGCCGAACGGATCTTCATGGTCGATCATCATGCCTATCGTCTGGATTTCGCTGCGCGGACCTACGGCGTCGAACCGATCAATTTCGATCACACCGATGATGCGGCCAACGAAATCATCGACAGGACGGACGGAAGAGGTGTCGATGGATCGATCGACGCAGTCGGCTTCGAGGCCAAGGGGAGCACGGTCGAGACCGTGATGACGACGCTGAAGATCGAAGGGTCCAGCGGCGCCGCCTTGCGTCAGGCAATCGCAGCAACACGGCGCGGTGGCATCGTCAGCGTACCGGGCGTCTATGCCGGGTTCATTCATGGATTCCTGTTCGGCGACGCATTCGAGAAAGGCTTGACGTTCAAGATGGGTCAGACGCATACGCAACGCTACATGCCCGAGTTGCTGGAGCGAATCGATCAGGGGGATCTTCACCCTGAGGCGATCATCTCGCATCGGGTCAGGCTCGAGGATGCACCAAATGGGTACGAGATTTTCAACGAGAAGCGGGAGGAGTGTCGGAAGGTCGTGATGACCCCGACATGATGGGCATTCCGGCCGGTCCGCGCGTATTTGCCCTGCCCGGCCGCGAGGCATGCTCACTCTCGTGAAATAGCCTTGTACTCCGACCGCAACCGCACGGCGATCGGTGGCCCCCTGGTGCATACTCCTTGTTTGAAAGGGATGCCCATGTTGATTCAAGTCGGTTTCGAGATGGTCTACCGGTGCACGCAGGCGACACCGATGATCCTGGCACTGAACATCCACTATTCTCGGGCTTCCGATCTGACGGCGCCGGATCATCTGCGCACCGAACCATCGGTGCCCGTGTCCGCCTATCGCGATCTGTTCGGCAACTGGTGCAGCCGGATCGTTGCACCGCCGGGACGCATCGTGCTCAGCACCAATACGGTAGTCAAGGACAGTGGCCAGCCCGACGTGGTCGCCCGGGCAGCCGTGCAGACGCCCGTCGAGCAGTTGCCCGAATCAACGCTGGTCTACCTGCTCGGCAGCCGCTACTGCGAGACCGAACTCCTCTCGGACTTCGCCTGGAGCCGCTTCGGCAACGGTCCGACCGGCTGGGATCGCGTGCAGGCGATCTGCGACTTTGTTCACGGGCACATCGAGTTCGGCTATCCGCACGCGCGCAGCACAAGGACGGCCTGGGAGGCCTACAACGAAGGCGTTGGCGTGTGCCGCGATTATGCGCACCTGGCGGTCGCGCTGTGCCGATGCATGAACATCCCGGCGCGTTACTGTACCGGCTACCTCGGCGACTACGGTACCGAGCCGCCCTATGGCCCGATGGATTTTGCCGGGTGGTTCGAGGCCTGGTTGGGCGACCGCTGGTACACCTTCGATGCGCGCAACAATACGCCGCGAATCGGCCGCGTGCTGATCGCGCGAGGTCGCGATGCCTGCGACGTCGCGCTGTCGAGTACGTTCGGGCCCAATACGCTCGAGAGCTTCAAGGTCTGGACCGACGTCATCGACGAGAGCGTCGACCACGCGCCCTCCCCTTGACCTACTGCGTCGGTGTCAGGCTCGACGAGGGCCTGATCCTTGCGAGCGATTCGCGGACCCACGCTGGCGTGGACAACTACGCGAAGTTCTGCAAGATGACGGTGTTCGAGCGCCAGGGCGATCGAGTACTGGTGTTGCTGAGTTCTGGTGGCCTGGCTGGCACGCAGGCGGTCATCAACGTGCTGCGCAAGCGTGCGGCCGCCGAGCCGCCGAATCTATGGAGCGTGGCTTCGATGTTCGACGCCGCCAACCTGGTATCGGACGCGATGCGCGCGATCGAGCGGCGCGATGCGCCGTATCTCGAAGAAAGCGGCATGAAGTTCAATGCTTCATTCATCCTCGGGGGACAGATCGCCGGTGAGGACATGCGCCTGTTTCGCATCTACGCTGAAGGCAATTTCATCGAGACCGGTTCCGATACCAGCTTCCTGCAGACCGGCGAGGCGAAGTACGGCAAGCCGATCCTCGATCTGGGCATCACGTCGAGCGCGACATTGGCCAATGCGACCAAGTGCGTGCTGGTCTCGTTCGACTCGACGATGCTCAGCAATCTCTCGGTCGGCATGCCGATCGACCTGCTCTGTTACGCGCGGGACAGCCTGCGGGTCACGATGCGGCGCCGCTTCGATACCGGCGATGCCTACTTCGAGTTGCTGAAGCAACAATGGATTGCCGGCACCCGCAGGATCTTCCACGAGTTGCCGTCACTCGAATGGTAGGCGCTCAGGGGTTGGTCGGACAGGATGGGGCCGTACGGGCTTCAGCGAGCGCATCGATCAAGTCCGCAACGAGACGTACCCACGCAGCACCATTGGATTCGACGAGCGACTGGTTGACCTCGAGTTCGATGCCCGCATAGGCATCATCGGCGAAGCGTTTGCGCAGCAGTGACGTGAGTCCGTCATCGCGCCCCCGGTAGGGGTAGTTGCGCCGTAGCCGAAGTGCCGGCGCGCGCCTTGCGAGCGCTGCAAGCCAGCGGCCGGCAAGGAACGTTTCGGAAGATCGTCGCGGGTCGTACAGGCACGCCACGTCCGCGCGTCGCACGACTTCGTCGAGCACTGGAGTAAAGCTGTGCGAGGCCACGTGCAACACCGATCGACCGGCCGCAATGTGCTTTGCAACCGCCTGTTCGACCGCGTTGCGATGCGGCCGGTAGTGGTGTTCGAGAATCGCCTGCCGATCGGCGCGCGCCAGTGGGCGCGTGATCTCCGAGAACAGTGCCGGATGACCGACCGAGCGATTGAGATCGACGAGCAGGCGTGTCGTGGTCGACGCGTAGCATGCCGCACCGAATGCCTTGGCGAGTTGCCGTGCCAGATCGAGCGCGCCAGGGTCCCAGCCCCGGTGACTTTCGAGTAGACGTCCGCGATCACCGAACAATGGGGCGTACGCTGGGGGCACCTCGTTCCCGCCGTGTTCGCAGGTGACGACGAGTACGCGATCGGCCTCAGGGCGTCCGAGTTCGGGTTCCGATTGTTCACGATGAGGAGCGGACGAGACGATCATGGTGTCGAAGTATGCGCCCGCCCCATCCCATGGGGTGGGGCATCCAGATCTCCAAAAAGGAACATTCACCACGACAACAAAGGACGGGATGGGCCCGCAAAGGACACTGTCGTCGACTGCGGTGTCTTTCCTGCGTTGATCCACGCAGGCGGAGGCCGCTCGAGTGCACGCGTACATCATCCGGCGCCTGCTGGCATTGCTGCCCACGCTCGTCGTTGCCAGCCTCATCGTGTTCATGACCGTCCGGTCGATCCCTGGCGATGTCATCGACCTGATGCTCAGCCAGAACGACATCAGTTCCAGCCAGTTCGGCCGCGAACGACTCGTCGCTGCGCTGGGGCTCGACCGCCCGATTGCCGAGCAGTATTTCCGGTGGGTCAGCGCGATGATGCTGGACGGCGACCTCGGCCGGTCTCTATGGCAAGGCACGCCGGTCACCGAGATGCTGGTCGCGCGACTGCCCGTCACGTTCGAACTTGGTGCGCTTGCGCTGGTCGTGGCGGTCACGCTCGCTTTGCCGATCGGCGTCTATTCGGCGATCCGGCAGGACAGCGTGGTCGACTACGTTGCCCGCTCGTTCTCGATCCTGTTGCTGGCCGTGCCGAGTTTCTGGATGGGCACGATGGTGGTGGTCTTCCCGTCGATCTGGTGGGGATGGTCGCCCGAGGTCAGCTACGTGCGTTTCGCCGACGACCCGCTGCAGAACCTCAAGCAGATGATCATCCCGGCAATCGTGCTCGGCACTGCCTTGTCCGCCGTGACGATGCGGATGACGCGCACGATGATGCTGGAAGTGCTGCGACAGGATTACATCCGCACCGCCTGGGCCAAGGGTCTGGGTGAGCGCCTCGTGGTGATGCGTCACGCGCTGCGCAATGCACTGATTCCCGTGATCACGCTGATCGGGTTGCAGGCACCTGTCCTGATCGGCGGCGCCGTGATCACCGAGCAGATCTTCGTGATTCCGGGCATGGGACAGTTGCTGCTCGAAGCGGTCAACCAGCGCGATTATCCGGTGATCACCGGCGTGTTCCTGACGGTCGGAATCGCCGTGATGCTGATCAATCTGATGGTCGATCTCAGCTATGGCCTGCTCGATCCTCGTGTCCGGCACCGCTGACAGAGTGATGCAATCCATGAACTCGTCAGCGAACGCATGAGCACCCCGACGATCGGTCTCGAATTGGCAGGCGCCTGCGTGACTCCTGCGCAGACCGGCTTCGTCCGCCGCTTGATCCGTGACAAGCCGGTTGGCGCGATCGCAGGCGCGGTGTTCGTTGCATTCCTTTGCTCTGGATTCCTGGCAGACGTCCTCGCGCCTTACGGCTTCAACGAGATCAGTCCGATCCAACGGCTGAAACCGCCGTCCCTGGCTCACCCGTTCGGCACCGACAACATTGGTCGCGACGTGTTGTCGCGATGCCTGTACGGCGCCCGACTCTCGGTAATCATCGGAATCGGCGCGGCGACATTGGCGATCGCGATCTCGGTGTTGATAGGGATCCTGACAGGCTTCCTCGGGGGCCGGTTCGACATGGTCACCCAGCGCATCGTCGACGGCTGGATGAGTTTTCCGGATCTGGTGATCCTGATCGTCGTCGTCTCCGTGCTGGGCCCCGGCATGCCGCAGATCATCGGCACCCTGGGTCTGCTGCTGGGCATCGCGGGTTCTCGGATCATACGCAGCGCCGTCGTGTCGGTACGCGAGAACATGTACGTGCATGCCGCGCAATCGATCGGCGCGTCGACCGCGCGCATCCTGTGGCGCCACATCCTGCCCAACATCATGCCGCCGGTGATCGTGCTGTTCACGACCCGGGTCGGTACGGTGATTCTCGCCGAGTCGGGTTTGTCGTTCCTCGGGCTGGGCGTGCCGCCGCCGATGCCGACCTGGGGCGGCATGCTATCGGGTAGCGGCCGGACGTTCATGTTTCAGGCTCCCTGGCTCGTGTTGGCTCCCGGGCTCTGTCTGACCCTGGTCGTCTACTCGACCAACATGTTCGGTGACGCACTGCGCGACCTGCTCGACCCGAGGCTGCGCGGTTCACGGTAGCGCCCACCCCGAAATCCGCGTCTGAAGTGACGTCCAGTTCCATCGACCATCGAGGAGACATATCATGAGAAGCACGAATGCGTTTCGCCTATCCGTCGCGACCATCGCGATGGCCGGCACGCTCGCAACGCTTGCCGAACCGGCGGTGGCACAAGCCGACAAACCGCAACATGGCGGCACGCTGAACATCGCCCTGGTGTACCCGACTCTGACGCCACTGAGCTGGGATCCGACCGACTGGGTCTGGAAGTCCCCCCTCGATATCGGTCTGATGTACGAGCAATTGTTCGTCGCTGACCTGTCGAAGGCGCAACGCAACGGCGGCAAGCACACCTTCCGTGTCGACGCGTGGCTGCCGTCCGACGCGATCCGCAGCGAGCTGGCCGAGAGCTGGGAGATGAAGGAGGATCCGCTCCGTGTCGAGATCAGGCTGCGCAGGGGCGTGATGTTTCCAGAGAAGCCCGGCGTGATGGCCTCGCGCGAGCTCGTCGCGCAGGATGTCGTCGATACCTTCAATCGGCAGAACAAGAGCCCCAAGAAGATTCCGACCTACTTCGATCACATCGACAAGGTCGAGGCCGTCGACAGGAACACGGTCGTGTTCGTCTTCGACAAGTACAACGCCGAGTGGGACTTCCGCTTCGGCTGGGGCTACTACTCCGCCATCGTTCCGGAGGAAGTGATCAACGCGGGTGCGAAGGACTGGAAGAACGCCAACGGCACCGGTCCCTACATGCTCACCGATTTCGTGCAGGGCAATGCGGCCACCTACACAAGGAACCCGGCGTACTGGGGCGAGGAGGCCAACGGCGGGCAGTCTTACAAGCTGCCGTTCGCCGACAGGATCGTCTACCGATATATCAAGGACGAGGCCACCTACCTCACCGCGTTGCGCACGGCCAAGCTCGACGTGCTGGAGGCCGTCCGCTGGAGCGCCGTCGACGAACTCAAGAAGAGTGCGCCCGCGCTGCAATGGCTGCGAGACCTCGACAGCCGCGCGTCCTTGCTCGCAATGCGTAACGATCAGAAGCCGTTCGACGACGTCCGCGTGCGACGCGCGCTCAACATGGCAGTCGACAGGCAGGAGATCGTCAGGTCGTTCTACAACGGCAACGCCGAGGTCTTCGCCTTTCCAATGCACCCCGCCTGGATAGGCTACTTCGAGCCGCTGGAGCAGATGCCCGAGGGCGTGCGGGAACTCTTCGAGTACAACCCGGCAAAGGCGAAAGCGCTGCTGGCCGACGCAGGCTACCCGAACGGCTTCTCGTTCAAGGCGCAGGTGTGCTCCTGCTCGCTCGACAACATGGAACTCTTGCCACTGCTGGTTGGCTACTTCGAAAAGATCGGCGTCAAGGCCGAGTTCCAGCCGATGGAGTATGGGGCCTTCCTGTCGTCGATGACGACAAGGACTCATGCCGCCGGCTACCTGATGAACAGCACCTACGGCAATCCGACCACGGCAATGCGCAAGAACTTCCTGAGCAAGCAGACCTTCAATGCGTCGCTCTATTCGGATCCTGAGTTCGACGGGCTGATGGAACAGGCGTTCCTGGAGCGTGACGAAGGCAAGCGCACGCAGTTGATCAGGCAAATGACCCGCCACGTCCTCGAACACGCACCCTACATCTGGCTGCCGACCCCTTACAGCTTCACTGCCTGGTGGCCGTGGGTCCGCAACTACGGTGGCGAACTCCGCGCAGGCGCCGAGCGCCCGGGTCCGATTCACGCGCGGATGTGGATCGATCAGGCGATGAAGGCAAAGATGGGATTCTGAATGACAGCGCCGCTGCTCAGTGTTCGTGGTCTGACCACGTGCTTTCGCACCGAGCGCGGGCCGATCAACGCGGTCGACCAGGTCTCGTTCGACGTCGCCGCCGGCGAGACCATGGCGATCGTCGGCGAGTCCGGGTCGGGCAAGAGCATCACGGCATTGTCCATCCTTCGGCTGGTCCCGGATCCGCCAGGACGCATCGCGGACGGGGAGATCCTTTTCGAGGGGCAGGACCTGCTCAAGCTGTCCGAAGCCGGCATCCGGGCCGTGCGTGGCGATCGGATCGCGATGATCTTCCAGGAACCGATGTCGTCGCTCAACCCGGCGCTGAGAATCGGCAGGCAGGTCGCCGAGCCGGTCAATCTGCATCGAGGAATGCCATGGAAGGTGGCGATCGAACGAGCGAAGGAAATGCTCGGCAAGGTGCGGATGTCCGATACCGACCTACGGGTCGCGTCATATCCGCATCAGTTCTCCGGCGGAATGCGCCAGCGCGCGATGATCGCGATGGCGCTGTCCTGCGAACCCAGGTTGATCATTGCCGACGAACCGACGACCGCGCTCGACGTGACCGTACAGGCGCAGATCCTCGAGTTGATCCATGAACTCGCACGGGCTGCCAATTCCTCGGTGATCCTGATCTCGCATGACCTGGGCGTGGTCGCGCGCTACGCGCACAAGGTCATCGTGATGTACGCCGGACGCGTGGTCGAGTCCGCGCCGGCTGCCGATCTCTATGCGCGACCGAGACATCCCTACACACGGGGGCTGCTGGCTTCCATACCTCGGCTCGACGGCGATACGACTTGCCGCCTCGTGCCGATCGATGGCCATCCACCGGACCTGGCGACGTTACCGGAAGGCTGCGCATTTTCGCCGCGTTGTGCTCACGTCATCGACCGCTGCCGGATCGAGCGTCCCGAATTGCGCGACGTGGGCGAGCAGCACCGGGTCGCCTGTCTCGTCGACGCTTGATGAGTCAATTCGTCGACGATCATGCCTGCATCGCCCGTGCCAACACTGCCCGCGGCCGCTGACCCAGCGCCCTCCTCCGGTGACGAGATCCTTCGAGTCGAGGATCTCGAGGTCCATTTCCCGGTGATGAGCGGCCTCGTCTTCAGGCGGCAGGTCGCCGCCGTACGGGCGGTCGATGGTGTGTCGTTCTCGCTGCGCAGGGGCGAGACGCTGGGACTGGTCGGCGAGAGCGGATCCGGCAAGACGACCACGGGACTGGCGGTGTTGCGGATGCTCGAGCCCACGCACGGTCGTATCGTCTTCGAGGGCGAGGACATCACGTCGTTCGACAAGTCGCGCATGCGTCCGTTGCGCAGGCGGATACAGATGGTCTACCAGGATCCGTACGGGTCGCTGAATCCGAGGATGAAGGTCGGCGAGATCGTCGGCGAGCCGCTGGTGGTCCACGGCGCGGCGAAGGACCGCAAGGCGCTGCGCGAACGTGTTGCCGGGTTGCTCGACACAGTCGGCCTGTCGCCATTGATGAGTGAGCGTTACCCGCACGAGTTTTCGGGCGGGCAGCGACAGCGGATCGGCATCGCGCGGGCGATCGCGCTGGAACCCAGCCTGATCGTCTGCGACGAACCGGTATCGGCGCTCGACGTCTCGATCCAGGCGCAGGTGATCAATGTGTTCGTCGAACTGCAGCAGCGGCTGGGGCTTTCGTACCTGTTCATCGCACACGACCTTGCGGTGGTCAGGCATGTCAGCGATCGGATTGCGGTGATGTACCTGGGGCGGATCGTCGAGACCGCGCAGCGTGACGATCTCTACCGCAACCCGCTGCACCCGTACACGCAGATGCTCCTCGCGGCGGTGCCCGTCGCGGACCCGGCGATCGAGGCGACGCGAGTGCGACAGACCATTCACGGAGAAGTGCCCAGTGCGCTGAGGATGCCCGCTGGCTGCCCGTATAACACCCTCTGCGGACAAGCGATAACTCGTTGCAGCGTGGAGAAGCCGGTGCTGGCGAGACTCAGTGCATCCCGCAGTGTGGCATGCCACCTGCACACCTCGATAAACACGAACGCACCGTTTTTCGCGGCTCGATGATTCCCGGCCAGAATCGATGCGGCTCCGAGGACACGCCCCGAGACGCGAATGCCGAACGACCGGAATGATGAGGCGCTTCATCATGACGATCGATGTCTCCGAAACGCCCCGACCCGGGGGGCAGGCGGAAAATATCACCTGATCTGAGGATTAGAGGGTCGTCGACGGCCGTCCGATTCAAGCGCAAACTCGGCCTCGCATCGCCTACAACAATCGATCTTGCCGGGCAGAGAAGCATGAGCCGATCTACCGTCATCTCCCACTCAGAAGCACGGCTTCGCCAGTTGTGCTGCCTGGGTTTGCCCGGTCCAGTGATCGCACCGACGTTGTTCCGCGAACTGAATACGGTCGTTCCCTTCGGCACCTGCTTTCATCTGTGGGTGGGAGCGAATGGGCCTGTCGATGCCTATTTCAACATCCCCGAGATCGGCACGAGTTTCGCGTTGTATCGCGACCGGTTCTTCGGCAGCCGGGAAAGCGAAGTCTGGCCGACCATGGAGGAATCGATTCGCAGCGAGTTTGGCCCGCATCATGTGAACGAGGTCCTCAGGGTTTCCCGCAAGTCATACCAGCGACACCCGATCTTCAACGAGGTCCTGCGGCCTTGTGGCGGCGAGAACTTCATTCGCATGCTGGTGCGTGACGGACAAGTACCCATTGGTGCGTTCAACATAGCGCGCCCCTCCCCTGGCCGTGATTTCGAAGCCGACGATCTTCGCAAATTGCGGCGGCTCGAACCGTTCATTGCCCACGCGCTGCGCTCGCGTGAGGCGGTGGTCGCGCAGGAAACCTGCAGCGCCGATCGTGCACTCGTGGTGGTCGATGCCAACGGCACCGTACGTTGGCGCTCACCGCAGGCTGCGCGGCTGCTTTCGTTGGCGAACGGCAGCACGGCCGCGCCTGCATCG
>JBGSTN010000822.1:0-3929 GCA_041736455.1 Burkholderiaceae bacterium
GACGCCACCCGCGATGGCATGCGTGATGTCAGGGCTTCGGCCCAGCGAGTCGCCCGTACCGCTCGGGACGAGGTTCAGCGTGCGATCGATCCGCAGGCTTCGACCGGCACGAATGCGGATACGCCCGGAAATCAGGCCAGCGCGACCCCGGCGAGCGCGGCGCAGTCGACGACATTGTCGAATGATCAGGCGAGATTGACACCCTCGATGGGCGCGCCACGTCCGAACAACGACTTCGGGGGGGCTTCGACCCCCCACTGACATTCGTTGGTTCCCGTTGAACCAGCGAGGGGACGGTCAAACGCCGTCCCCTCGCAGCCGCCCAACGCGAATCGGCAGAAGAAGCCGGCATTGCGGCCGGCCAATGGACGCCGATCTCTCGAGGCCATCACGTCGCGGCATTCGTACTCTTGGGTTCAAGGTGGTCCCTCGACCCACGCAATCGTCGTTTTCCCACCATCGCCAGGCGCCAGACCAGCTAATTCGGCAACAGCCGGCGTCGGATTCGCGGGCGCGGAATTTGCCCGGATCGCCCGGTCGTTGCAACGGATTTCATGGCAGCTTCCTGACTGGTGATGGCAGCGGCCGATACACACATCGACAGCGCTGATTTCGCTTCACTAAACAGGTGACGGCGGCACTGATTCGGGGCACTATCGCATCGGGACGCAACGGGTGAAGACGGCATGCCCGGACCAGCCATCGAAGTATTCCCGTCACATTTCAAACAAAGGAGACGATCGATGAATACGGTTCTGCAGGGTGACAACACGTTGATCGGCAGCTTCGAGACGCTCGGCTGTGCGACACGCGCGCAATATGCGTTGCTGAGTGACGGCATACCGGACGAAGCGATCGAATTGCGAACGCTCGAGCACGAGTCCGGTTCGATTACGGGCCAATTCGTCTCCGGCAACGGCATACCGTCGAGCAATGACGCCGATTCGTCCGTCGACACCGCGTCCTACGTCAAGGATCTGAAGCGTTCACACTATCGCGGCAACGTGCTGTTGATCGTGCACCTGCCTGAAGGCGCCCGGTCCAGTGCCGCCCGAGGCCGGATCCAGGGGATCATCGATATCCATCGCCAGTAACGCGCGCCGTCGCAAGAAGTTGCCAGGCGCGAATTCGCCGCGCTGATTCAGGCACGGCGCTGTCGCGGTCGTCCGACTACGGCACCAATTGCTTGCCGCAGGCACGACGGCGCAGCCCGACGACAGCCAAGGCGAACGACTGGAACATGGATTCCGGATTCCCGGAGTTCGCTTTGCCCCTGATGATGTCCGCCGCCGCCGACGCGTGGTCGGTCTGGATGCGGCGACCGGTCCTGATCGCGTACATGGGATCGGCATCGCCGCCGGGCCGGTCGTGCTGGACTGCCAAGCGTGTCCGGTCTGCCTGCGACGGCTGACAGAAATGGCGGTCCTGCCGCTTCGTTCGTGCGCCGGCGCGTGTACCGGATCCATTGCAGGCGCTCGGCGCGCCATGCTGGAAGCGATTCTCGGATGGTTGGCACGACCATTGCAAGGTCATTCAGGGCAGATGCTGACAGCGGCGTTTCACCGGCCGGGCAGCGATCGACGCATCAACCCACGAAGGCACCACCATGACCCTGATCGCCCTGACCAGCCAGAACCGCCGCCAGATCACCGAACACGCCGGCAAGTGCCGCAAGTTCCTCGTCTACGAGGTCAACGATTCACAGATCGGCGAACCGCGCCTGATCGAACTGCCTCTGGGCGGGTGTCTGCACGATCTGGCGCCCGGCCAGCCGCATCCGCTGGACGAAGTGGATATCCTGATCAGCGCCAGCATGGGCGATGGTCTGCGCGTCAAGCTGGCCCGGCGTGGCATTCAGACGATCCTGACCGATGAGGCGGAACCCCTGCTTGCGCTGCAGCGCTACATCGCCGGCGAGTTGACGCCGCAACATGTCGCGTCGCATGAAGGCCGGCATCTCCATCACGAGCATCACTCGCACGGCGATGCCGAAGACGAAGGCCAGGGCGAAGGCCATGGCTCGTGCGGACACTGCGGCTGCGCTCATGCCGATGAACGGATCCACGAGGGTTGACCCGGCTCAGTTCGAGAGGCAGGCTTCCCCCCGGTAAATGCCGTCATGCTCGATGATGCACACCGCCGTTGGCTGCGGGCTATCAGCGGTACGATGCCACCACGACATCGTCCGCAGAGCGCCCATGCCATTCTCGACGCCATCCGCAGTCTTCCTGGTCGCCACCGCCGCCTACCTCGGCGTTCGCGGCTACTACAAGCGAAAGGCCCCCAGGAAAACCGTTGTGGTCGGCCGGAGCAGCGGGGCGGACATGGCACTCGTCCTGCTGGTCGGCTGCGGCCAGATCCTGCTTCCCTTGCTTGCGCTTTTCACGCCGATCCTGGACGGGGCCCATTACCGAAGCCCGACACTTTTTCTGGACTGCCTGGGCGCACTGCTGATGGCCGCGGGGCTGTGGCTGTTCTGGCGTTCGCACGCCGACCTGGGCGACAACTGGTCGGTGACGCTCGAGGTACTAAAGGATCACCGGCTGGTTTCCGACGGCGTCTACCGGCGAATCCGGCATCCGATGTATGCATCCTTTTTGGCGATGGCGCTGGGCCAGTGGTTGCTGCTGCCGAACTGGATCGCGGGGCCCGCCGCCCTGTCGGCCGTCGCATGTCTCTACGTCATCAGGAGACCGCATGAAGAAGCAATGCTCCTCGATACGTTCGGCGACGAGTATCGGCAATACATGAACGCGACCGGGGGCATCTGGCCGAAGTTCGGTGCGAGCAGTGGCGCGCGGCGCGCGCCACGCTGAATTCGCCGATGCAATGCGCCGGTGCGGCCGCCCAGTCGGCCTCTCGGTGGCCTCTCGGTTGCCGCCAAATCAACCGCCCGCTCAGCCGCTCGACAAGAGGTGTCGTCGACTGCCCGGTCGCGCATTCGCCCCGACGCTCAGTCGACACGTGATGGACCGGACACACTGGACGCATCGACTGCTTTTCCGGCAAGCGTCTGGCGCTTGCCACGAGCGCGGATGTTGAGTGCTTCGACGGCCAGCGAAAACGCCATAGCCGCATAGATGTAGCCCTTGGGCACTTCCTGCTCGAAGGCCTCCGCCGTGAGCGCCATGCCGACCATCACGAGGAACGCCAGCGCCAGCACCTTGACCGATGGGTGACGGTCGACGAATTCGCCGATGGGTTTGGCGGCCACGAGCATCACGCCGACCGACACGACCACGGCGGCAACCATCACGCTGAGCTGGTCCACCATGCCTACTGCGGTGATCACCGAGTCGAGCGAGAACACGATATCGATGACGGCGATCTGGGCGATGATTCCCCAGAACAGTCGACTGCCGGCAGCCTTTAGCGTCGCTGCATCGGTCTGCGGTGGAACGTCCTGCTCGCGCGCCTCGACCTCGACGAAGATCTCGTGCGAGGCCTTGTAGAGCAGGAACAGCCCGCCCAGCAACAGCACCAGGTCGCGCCCGCTGATACCCTGGCCCAGCACCGTGAAGAAATCGGCGGTCAGACCCATGACGCTCGACAGCGTGAACAGCAGCAGCAGTCGCGAGATCATCGCGAAGCCCAGGCCCAGGCGGCGCGCCTTGTCTCGCATTTGCAGCGGCAGGCGACCCACGAGAATCGAAATGAAGATGATGTTGTCGATGCCGAGCACGATTTCCAGTGCGGTCAGCATCGTGAAGGCGATCCAGACGTTCGGGTCGGTCAGGAATTCCATGTTTCGGTGCACCGGTGCATAGTTGAACTGGCAATGGCGGTCGGAACGAGCCGCCGGGCACGGACGCAGTTTCTTGCGCCGCGCCGGATCTCAGGCAACGGGACGTTGCAGCCGTGGCGGGCGAAGCGGTGCATCGATCGCCGGCGGTGGCGGCACCTCCGGCTGGAGCTTGGGCGGCCCGTCG
>JBGSTN010000836.1:0-3079 GCA_041736455.1 Burkholderiaceae bacterium
TGCCGGTGCTGCAGCAGTGGGTGCGGCCAGGTTGGCGCGCCCGAACAGATCGGCCGCAGCACTGGTATCGACGATGGCCTGATTGACCAGCGAGCCGCTCGGCGCAATGACCACGGCCGGCGCCAGCAGAATCATCGCCCAATAGACGACGAGGCCGCAGAGCAGACCGAGCGCGATCAACGATGTTAGGCGGGACGCCCATCGGCTCGAGCCTGTGAAACGCTGCATCTTCATGACCGGGTGGGCTAACCAAAGGAGGGCGCTGATATGATACCGCCTGCTGATGGCATCCGCCGGCAAGTGCGGTGCATCGAATGAAATGTCGGCTGCGACGCCCATCGATGTCCCGGCCCACGCCGGACCGACGCAGAATAGGCAGCCCGATCGGCAGAGACCACCTTCTCGACGTCATCGAGTCGCCGGCATCACTGCGAACGCACCGGCGACTCATGTGCCCGTATTCGAGTGACGAGGATCGACGGGCGCTGACCGGGCTGGTGATCGCTGCCGCTCAGGGCTCACGTTGAAACGCTGATCTTTTGGATATTCATGAACTCCACTCCACACGCACATCCGTGTCAGTCCCGGTCGATCGCCGTCGGTCGCGATCGTTCGAAATCATCCGTCAACCATTGTTGCGCGCCGGCCGTTGTCACCGGAGCCCGATCCGACGGGCAGACGCGCCAGCAGCGGGGATTCACGCTCATCGAGGTGATGGTCGTCATCGTCATCCTCGGCGTGCTCGCAGCGCTCGTCGTGCCGCGCATCATGAACAAGCCCGACGAGGCGCGTCAGACGGCCGCGAAGTACGACATCGGCAACATTCTCCAGGCGCTCGATACCTATCGTCTCGACAACCAGCGCTATCCGACCACCGAGCAGGGCCTGATGGCGCTTGTCGAGCGCCCCTCCGCACAGCCGGTGCCGAACAACTGGAAGCAGTACCTGAAATCCGCACCGTCCGATCCATGGGGCAAGCCCTACCAGTATCTGAATCCCGGCATCAAGAGCGAGATCGATGTCTTCAGCTATGGCGCCGATGGTCAGCCGGGCGGGGAGGGCGTCGATCAGGATGTCGGCTCGTGGACGCTGAATCGCTGAGCCTATCGCGGCCGGTCGCCACGCGCAGCAGGCGGCGTGGCTTCACGCTTCTCGAACTGATGGTTGCGATATCGATCGCGTCGGTCATGATGGTGGCGGTCGGATTGTCGATTCGGTCGGCCGATCGAAGTCTCCAGGTCGATGCGGAACGGGTTTCGCTGTTGCTGAGTCTGGCGCGCGAGGAGGCCCAGGTACGCGGCTCCACGATTCGTTTCGAGGCCGACGATTTTGCCTACCGCTTCGTGATCCGCCGCGGCGAGCGATGGTTGCCGTTGCTGGACGACCAGGATCTGCGACCGCGTACCTGGACCCGGGAAACGAAAGTCGTCCTGCGGCGTGAGGATGGCCTGGGACGGATCGAATTCGGTCGCGACCTGGTCGATTCACCGTTCGAACTCGTGCTCAGCCGCGACGGCGATTCGCAGACCGTCCTTGCGAACGGTCTCGGTGTGTTCGAGGTGCATTGATGTCACGATCGATCACACGGGGGTTCACGCTGATTGAAGTCCTGGTGGCGCTCACGATCGCCGCTGTCGCACTGATCGCTTCGGTGCGCGCCACCGGTTCGCTCACGCGGGGTAGCGCGGAACTGCGGGCGCGGACGTTGGCCGACTGGAGTGCCGAGAACCGTCTTGCCGAAATGCGCTTCCAGGGACTGTGGCCCGATCCTGGCGAGCGCAGCTTCGATTGCTCGCAGGGCAATGTCACGCTGATCTGCAAGGAGCGCGTCATTGCGACACCTAACCGGTTCTTCCGCCGGATCGAACTGAACGTGCATGGGGCAGACGATCACCGCCTGGCCCAGATCACGGGCTTCGTCACCAACCTGGCCAGGTGACGACGATCATTGCCGCCACATCGCTCAGCGCGTCCGGACGGCGCAAGTCGACCAGACGCATCGGCGGCTTCACGTTGCTCGAATTGCTGGTCGCGGTGGCACTCATGGGAATCCTTGCGGTGCTGTGCTGGCGCGGTCTCGATTCGGTGCTGCGCAGTCGCGACCGCATCACGGCAGCGGCCGACGAAATACGCGCCCTGAGCACGGCATTCGCGCAGATCGATGAAGATCTGCGCCGGTCTTGGCCGGTGCGCCTGTTCGATATGCGCCAACGCCCGATCTCGTTCATTCCCGGCGCGCGCGACATCGATCCTCCGCTGATGGTGGTGCTGCGTGAAGGTCCGGCACTGGAGCCGACGATGCTGCAGCAGGTCGTCTATCGGGTGCGCAACGGCGTCCTGGAACGAGGCTTTTCGCAGTGGCAGACCATGACATTCCCCGCCGAAGTGAGCACCGAGAGGCTCATCTGGCAACCGCTGATCAATGGCGTGTCGGACATGGCGTTCCGGGTCTGGGTTGCCAATCGCGGCTGGCTGGCCGGACAGTCGCTGATCGATCTGAGTGCCCAGCCCCGGCCCCAGGCACCGCCCGGTTCTCAGCTTCCCTACGATGGTCCGATCGGCGTCGAACTGTCGGTCCTCCGCGCGGGCCAGAATCTTCGGCGACTCTTCGCGGTGGAGGATTGATCATGTCATTTGCCTCCATCGACGCCTGTCGTGCGATCTCCCGACGGCACCGCGCCCGTCGCATGACCGGGGTCGCGATCATCAGCGTGTTGCTGACGGTCGCCTTGGCGACCATCGTGGTGAGCGGCTTGTTCCTGCGCGAGCACGTGACGGTTCGCTCGGTCGAGAATCGCTCGGCGCTGACGCAGTCGCGCTGGGTCGAGCGCGCAGCGATCGATTGGGCGAAGGTCATTCTGAACGCCGACAGGCGAGTGGCCGGAAAGGTCGATCACCTTGGCGAGCCGTGGGCAGTACCGGTTGCCGAGACCCGGCTCGACGAAACCGTGACCGCGGGCGCCCGGATCGACGACGACTCGCGCGTGGCCACGCTCAGTGGCCAGATGCTCGACGCGCAGGCACGCCTGAACCTCAACTTCCTGATCGAACGCGGGACGGTCAATGCCGATGGCAGCAT
>JBGSTN010000846.1:0-21361 GCA_041736455.1 Burkholderiaceae bacterium
CATGGAACTCGAAATCGTCGCGGAACATCGTGATGAGGTGTTCCTCGAGCCCCATCATCAGCGGGTGGACCCAGGTATCGAACACCACGTTGGCGCCTTCGAACCCCATTTGAGGGGAATAGC
Source organism: Burkholderiaceae bacterium (assembly GCA_041736455.1). Taxonomy (GTDB): domain Bacteria; phylum Pseudomonadota; class Gammaproteobacteria; order Burkholderiales; family Burkholderiaceae_E; genus JAUIAI01. The sequence continues at coordinate 124 of JBGSTN010000846.1, forward strand.
GCGCCGGGTAATCCTGCACATGGACGGGCGCCGAAATGACTGCGCAAGGGACGCGCAGACGCTTGGCAATATGTCGCTCCATCTGCGTGCCCAGTATCAATTCGGGATGCAGGGAAGCCATTTGTTCCTCGACTTCCAGATGGTCGTCGGTGATCAGCGCCGTCAGTCCGAGTTCACTCGCGGCTGCTCGAACCTCGCGAGCATATTCGCGTGTATAGGTTCCCAGGCCGACGACTTCGAATCCCATCTCTTCACGCGCGATCCGATTTGCCGCGAGGACGTGAGTCGCATCGCCGAAGATGTAGACGCGCTTGCCGGTCAGATAATTGGAGTCGATTGAGCGCGAATACCACGGAAGCCTCGACTGGGCCTTCTGGAGCACCGGCGATGGATCGATGCCGGCAACGCGCGCCACTTCGGCAATGAAGTCGCGCGTTGCGCCGACTCCGATGGGCACCGTGCGCACGGCGGGTTGGCCGAATTGTTTCTCGAGCCAGTTGGCCGCGAGACCCGCAATCTCCGGATACAGGACAACGTTGAAATCCGCGTCGGCAAGGCTGGCGATGTCGGCGACCCGCGCACCCAGCGGCGCAACGACCCGAACGTCGATTCCCAGCGCTTCGAGCAGGCCGCTGATTTCAGTCACGTCGTCGCGGTGCCGGAAGCCCAGTGCCGTCGGACCAAGAATGTTGCACGAGGGCCGGTTGCCAGGCGCGGCGGACGCATTGCGCGGTTGCGCGATGGCGCGGACCAGACGATAGAAGGTTTCGGATGCTCCCCAGTTTTCCTTGCGTTGATACGATGGCAACTCCAGGGGGATGACCGGAACCGGCAGGTTCAACGCAGCAGACAGTCCGCCGGGATCATCCTGGAGCAACTCCGCGGTACACGAGGCACCGACCAGGAGAGCGGCTGGTTGAAACCGGTCGAAGGCATTGCGAATGCTGGACTGAAGCAGCTCGGCGGTATCGGCGCCCAGGTCACGCGCCTTGAACGTCGTGTATGTCACAGGAGGGCGACGGTCACGGCGCTCGATCATCGTGAAAAGCAGATCGGCGTAGGTGTCGCCCTGCGGCGCGTGCAGCACGTAATGGACATCCTGCATGGCCGTGGCAATTCGCATCGCCCCGACGTGCGGCGGTCCTTCGTATGTCCAGATCGTCAACTGCATGGTCAGATACTCAGTCGCGCACGGCGATTGAGGGGCCGCGCAAACAGTTCAGCCAGGTCCCCCGCCTGTTCATAGCCGTGAATCGGGGTGAATACGAGTTCGATCGACCATTTCGTCGTGATGCCCTCGGCCTCCAGCGGATTGGCCAGTCCGAGGCCGCACAACGCGATGTCCGGAGACGCAAGCCGGCAACGATCGAGTTGGGCATCGACATCCTGCCCTTCGGTGATCGTCAGATCTGCCGGCAGCATCGCCAGTTCTTCAGCCATGAACTGACGATGCAGGAAGGGCGTTCCGACCTCGGTCAGTGTCATGCCCATTTCGCGGCTCAGAAAACGCGCCATCGGCAATTCGATCTGCGAATCGGGAAATATGAACAGACGCTTGCCAGCCAACTTCTCGCGGTGGCGGTCCAACGAGGCAACCGCGCGTTGAGCAGGCGCCGAGATCACCGTGTCGAAGTGCTCGCGGGCGATTCCAAAGCTGTCGGCCGCCGCCCAGAGCCATTTCGTCGTGCCTTCTACGCCGAACGGATAGGGCGCGGGCAGATGCGTCGCACCACGATCGGCGAGAAACCGGGCGGTATCACCGAGCCATGGCTGCGCAAGGATGAAACGAGTCGCGGGCCCGACGGCAGGCATTTCGCCCGCGTGGCGCGCCGGCAGGAACCGGACTTCGCCCAGCCCGAGTTCGCGGAACAGGCGACGGAATTGATCTTCGACGATGTCGGCCAGGGTCCCGACGACGAGCAATGAAGGAACGGCATCGGCAGGCTCCGGCGCCAGTTCGGCGACCAGGGCTGCCAGACACGCATCCTCACCCTGGGTGAAGGTGGTCTCGATTCCGCTGCCGGAGTAATTGAGCACTCGCACGCCAGGGGAAAACCGCTGGCTGAGCCGTTCGGCAGCACGCGACAGATCGAGCTTGATGACTTCCGATGGACATGAACCAACCAGGAAGAGCATGCCGATGTCGGGGCGGCGCTCGAGGAGTCTGGTCACGACGCTGTCCAGTTCATCCTGTGCGTCGGCAAGGCCCGCCAGATCACGCTCTTCGATGATTGCCGTCGCGAACCGTGGTTCTGCGAAGATCATCACACCAGCGGCCGATTGCATCAGGTGGGCACAGGTGCGGGAGCCGATGACGAGAAAGAATGCATCCTGGATCTTCCGGTGCAACCAGAGGATCCCGGTCAATCCGCAGAACACTTCGTGCTGGCCGCGTTCGAGGCGAACCAGGGGCACCGTGCGTGCGGATGACGCAGCGCTACGGGGTAGCGGACCCGCTTCGAGGTGATCCGTGCCCGGCGCATTCATGGCGCGCTCCCGGCAGGCGCCTGGAGGCTGGCGTCGGCGGGATTCGATTGCCGGTCGGCCAATCGCGCAGCCCGCAGCTTCAGGAGGAACTGGACGGCATTGATCACGTACACGAAGTAGGCGACCAGCGCGAGCGCGAAGAGGGTCCGGGTATCAAGCGCACCGGTCCACCAGGCGACGAGATAGGCCGTATGCAGCGCGATGACGAGCATGCTCACCACGTCCTCCCAGAAGAACGCGGGAGCAAAGAGGTACTGCCCGAAAACGACCTTTTCCCAGATGGCCCCGGTGATCATGATCGCGTAAAGTAGGCCGATCTTGACGATGACCGATGCATTGGCCGCTGCCATCCCTTCACCAGTCATCAGCCAGCGTTGAATGAGCACGATGCTCACCACGCAAGCGAGGAACTGGACCGGCGCGAGGATTCCCTGCACGGTGGTCCACTTCGACTGATCGCGCCGTAGCTTTTGGTCCGCGGTGTAAAGACCTGATCCCGCTACTGCTCGCGGAGCCTCATGTGACGGGCGCTTCATGACAGCGCAACTCCTCTGGGTGATTGGGAGCGACTCTAAGCCTGAAGGCGTGATGTGTCAATCAAGCTTGACGTAAGAGGTAAGTGACAGATTTTTGGCCGAAAGGGACCGAAGAATCGTAATGCCGGGTTGACACATTGCCTCGGGCGAGTAACATCAATCGTCACGCGGTCATTGCATCGGCTTCGGTCCAATTTCCGAAATCGCTCAAACTGACAGCAAGGCCGAAGAAGGCCCTGCAAAGAAGCAAGGCCATAGGAGGTAGCGTCCCATGTACGGCCATCAGCCATGATTCGGCGATCAGCAATGAACCGCTCCGAAGGCTCTAGGGAAAGTGCGGCCGAGCCGCGCTTGGACCGCCTCGATCTGGAAATGGATACCCAGGCGTCAGATCATTACGAGAGCGGCCAGTTTCGAGCCGATTGCCGCGATATTGGTTCTGGCATATCGCCCGATCTGGCCGATGTGCCGGTCAGCGACCAGGAATTGCTGCCGATCGTTCAGGCCGCGATCCTGCCCGGCCTGCACCTCAAGTACGGACCGACGCTTGCTCCCGCCGAGGCCGTCGAAACCGCCGGTCCGTCCCTGGATCCGGGCGTCCTTTCGAAGTTCGTCGATTCGCTGGTCGAGTCGGATCTGGAAGCCGCCTGGGCTTGCGTCGAACGTATGCGCGGCCACGGCGCCACGGCGGAGTGGGTCGTCCTCGAACTCTTTTCGAGCGCGGCGGTCATGCTTGGCGAGCGCTGGGACGAAGACGAGAACAGTTTTGCCGAAGTGACGATCGCCATGTCGCACCTGAGCGCCTTCCTGCGGCGTAACAGCGAAGAGTTCCTGGCAAGCGGCCGTCATCATCGAATGGACTGCCGCATCCTGATGACGCCGGCGCCTGGCGAGCAACACACGTTCGGACTCGGGATTGCCAGCGAATATTTCCTGCGGGCTGGTTTCGAGGTCTACACGCAGGGGGATTCCTCGTTGCAAAGCCTCGTCGACTACGTGCGGGACCAGGCGTTCGACGCCGTGGGGCTCTCCCTTGGATCGATCAAGCACAAGGACGCTCTCGCCAACGCCATTCGCCGCCTGAGGCGTGCGTCGCGCCAGCGCGCTCTGGCCATCGTGGTGGGCGGTCCGTTGTTCGGCTTTTATCCGGACCTTTACCGGGAGGTGGGCGCCGATCTGATGATCACCGACATTCGCGAAGGCCCGGTCCGGGTGATGAAGCTGGTCAAGATGCTGGCCCGTCGTCATGGCGCGCGCTGACTCTTCGTCGCCCATTGCGTCGAACCGCCCTGCATTTGGCGCCCCGTATTTCATTTCGCCGGACATGAAGGCCGGGTCATCCCGATCTGAATCCGCTCGTTATTGCGTCCACGTTCTGTGACAGACGCGCTCAAAATCTGCGTGGTACCCTGTGATCGCCCATCCCAGCGAAGCACTGATCCAATGGTGTTTCGTCACCTCCCCCTGACCGCATCCGGTGGCTTGATTGGTTAAGCCGGCGGGTCCCGATCCCGTGAAAGCCCCGAGCGTGCCAGACCAGTTCCTAGGCGAGTTGGCGCCGTCCGAGGCAGCCAAAGTACTGGCCGCCGTCGCCGATGTCGCGCTGTTGCTCGACCAGGAAGGCATGGTGCTGGACCTCGCGGTCGGTAGCGCGGAACTCGACGACGAGGGACTGGAGCGGTGGGTCGGCAATCCCTGGGTCGACTCGGCTTCACCCGATACGAAACCGAAACTCGTTGCGCTTTTGCGTGATGCGTTCACGAACGGCCGCACGCGTTGGCGGCAGATCAATCATCCGGTTTCGGGTGGCGCGGATCTGCCGGTCCAGTACACGGTGCTGCGCCTCGAGCGCAAGGGCAGGGCACTGGCGCTGGGCCGTGATCTGCGTGCCATTTCTTCGATGCAGCAACGTCTGGTCAATGCCCAGCAATTGATCGAACGTGAGTATCGCGACTTGCGGCACTCCGATCTGCGCTATCGAATGCTGTTCCAGATGGCCAACGAGGCTGTCGTCATCATCGACTTGTCGAGTCGTCGTGTGCTGGAGGCAAACCCGGCCGCCGTCGATCTGCTGACGCGAGCGGGTGCGCGCCTCGCCGGGCGCATGTTCCCGGTCGGTTTCACCGAGGCCAGCAGCAAGGAGGTGACCGCGATGCTGCAACGGTTGTCCGCCGGGACGAAAGTTCAGGACATCCGTGCCTGGATCGAGACCGGCAACGTCGAATGCATCATTTCGGCGAGTCTGTTTCGCCAGGATCGCAGTGCGATGGGACTCGTCCGCGTGCGGCCCGTCGATGTCACTCCCGGCATGATGGTCGTGCCGACCGCCCAGTTGTCGATGCTCAGCGCCACAGAGGCCCTGCCCGATGCCGTGGTGGTCACCGAGTCCGATGGCACGATCATCAGTGCCAACAGTGCGTTTCTCGAAATGTCGCAGCTGCCTTCGGTCGACCATGCGGTCGGTGAAGCCATCGATCGATGGCTGGGCAGGCCGGGCGTCGATACTGCCGTGCTGATGGTCAATCTCGCCGAACGAGGTGCAGTCAATCTGTTTTCGACGATCCTGCGCAGTGACTTCGGTACCGTGCGTTCGGTCGAGGTGTCGGCGATCGTACTGCCGGAAAGCGGGCCGCAGCGCTTCGCGTTCACGATTCGCGATGTCGGGCTGCGTCTGAGTGACAGCGGCGCCAAGACCAATCTCGCGAAAAGCTCGGTCGAGAATCTGACCGAATTGGTCGGACGGGTGCCACTCAAGGAAATCGTCCGCGAGACCAGTGATCTGATCGAACGGATGTGTATCGAGACGGCGCTGGAGTTGACGAACGACAATCGCGCCTCCGCGGCCGAGATGCTCGGTCTGAGCCGCCAGAGCCTCTACGTCAAGATGCGCCGTTTCAATATCGGCGACCTCGAGCCGTTGGACGACTGAGCAGACACCGAGTCGGCGATTCGGCTTCGCCCGGGCCCGACATCTGCCGGCTCGGGGAATCAGACGGGGGACGATGAAGATCCCGTGGCCATGACGTCGAATCTGGTGCGATCCTCCTGACTGTACATTCTTCTTGACACTCAATAGTGTCAAGCATAGATTGCATTCATGAGCCGCACCATCACGACATCAACCTCTGGCGCGAGACCCGAACCGTCGGTCGTTCTCGAGTTCCTGAAGCCGGTGACCTGGTTCCCACCGATGTGGGCGTTTCTCTGTGGCGTCGTCTCGTCGGGGGCCTCGCTGCGCGAGAACTGGGTACTGGTAGTGCTCGGCATCCTGCTCGCAGGCCCGCTCGTCTGTGCCTGCAGTCAGGCCGTCAACGACTGGTATGACCGCCACGTCGATGCGATCAACCAACCGGAAAGGCCCATCCCGTCGGGTCGGCTGCCGGGCCTGTGGGGTTGGTATCTCTCGCTCGTCTGGACGGCACTTTCGGTAGCGGTCGCGGCGTTGCTCGGTCCTGTCGGTTTCGCTGCCGGGTTGCTCGGTCTTGCGCTGGCCTGGGCATACAGTGCCCCGCCTCTGCGGCTCAAGCAAAACGGTTGGGCAGGCAACGCTGCAGTCGGGCTGAGTTACGAGGGATTGCCCTGGATAACGGGCGCGGCTGTGATGTTGAGCGGCGCGGTACCACCAGGCCCGGTCTTTCTCCTGGCGTTCCTCTACAGCGTTGGTGCGCACGGGATCATGACTCTGAACGACTTCAAGTCGATCCGCGGGGACGAGCAGACCGGCGTCAAGTCGCTGCCGGTCCAACTGGGCGTGAAAGGCGCTGCATCGGCTGCATGCTGGTTCATGGCGGTGCCCCAGGTGATCGTCGTGGCGTACCTTGTCTGGGTAGGACAGGCTTGGGCGGCAGCCACCGTCACGGCCTTGCTGGTGGGTCAATTGTTCTTGATGCGCTGGTTCCGGGCCGACCCGGTCGCGCGGGCCACTCAGTTCAGCGCGGCCGGTGTTCTGCTGTATGTCCTCGGCATGCTGGCCAGTGCTTTTGCGCTGCGTGCGCTCGTTCTCGCAAACGGATGATCGCCCATGACGCAAGACAGGAACGCGGCCATCGACCTCGCTGAAACGGGCTCGCGCCTGCCTTCAGCAGCATCCTTCGGTTGGGTGGACATCATACGGCTCGGTCTGGTCCAGGCTGCACTCGGCTCGATCGTCGTACTGACCACGTCGACCATGAACCGTATCATGGTTGTCGAATTGGCATTCCCGGCGGCGATCGCCGGCGCGTTGGTGGCGTTGCATTACGCGATCCAGGTCCTGCGGCCTCGCCTCGGGCATGGGTCCGATATCAAGGGCCGCCGCACGCCGTGGATCGTCGGTGGAGTCGCCGTCCTTGCGTTGGGCGCGTTTCTGGCGGCGGTCGGAATCTGGCTGGCGCCCGAGAGTGCGATGGGCGCTCTGTTCGTTTCTTTGCTGGCATTCGTCCTGATCGGCCTGGGCGTGGGCGCGAGTGGCACCGCCTTGTTGACGTTGCTGGCCAAGGGAACACACGAATCCCGGCGCGCCCCGGCGGCGACCACCGTCTGGATCATGATGATCGTCGGCTTCATCGTCACGACCGCGGTGATCGGTCAACTGCTGGATCCCTATTCGCCGCTTCGTCTGCTGGAATTGACGGCTGCTGTCGGTATTGCCGCGATTGCCATTGCGATCGTGGCGACGTGGGGTATCGAGCGGCGAACGATTCTCGCGTCGAAGATTGCAAGCCGTGCGTCGGCCCCTGGTCGCGACGAGTCGCCGATCCTGCATTCCTCGCCGGTCGAATCCGGCAGCGACGCCGCCAGGAAAGACTTCCGAGGCGCGTTTCGCGAAGTATGGGCGGAGCCGTTGGCTCGCCGATTCGCGTTCTTCGTATTCGTCTCGATGCTCGCGTATAGCGCACAGGATCTGATTCTCGAACCGTTTGCCGGATCGGTGTTCGCGATGACACCGGGCGAATCGACCGCGCTTTCATCGGTCCAGCACAGCGGTGTGCTGATCGGCATGCTTCTGGTCGCCGTGTTCGCACGACGTCGCTCGCCCACGCAACGAGATTCGCTATGGCGGTGGGCCGTGGCGGGTTGCGCCGCCTCGGCAGCCGCGCTGTTCGGATTGACGATCGGTGCAATCGTCGGCGCCGCGTGGCCACTGAGCCTGAACGTCTTCCTTCTGGGCGCAGCAAACGGCGCGTATGCGGTCGCTGCGATCGCATCGATGATGAATCTCGTCGACAAGGGCAGCAAGGCGCGCGAGGGATTGCGGATGGGCATGTGGGGCGCTGCACAGGCGCTCGCTTTCGGTATCGGGGGCTTCCTTGGCGCATCCGCCAGTGATGTGGCGCAATGGCTGTTTGCTTCGCCGGCGCTCGGCTACGGAATCGTTTTCGCGATCGAGGGACTCTTGTTCGTCGCTTCGGGCTTGATGGCACGCAGACTGGCCGCGGAATTTGCGGGCGAGGCACGTCGACTGGCAACCGTCGACCTGGAGGATACGAAGCTCGTCAATCGCCAGGGTGCGATCAAGCTGCAACCAGGAGGCGCCTGATGAGCTTCGATATTTCCGACATCGTGGTGATCGGCGGCGGTCCTGCCGGCGCAACGGCTGCGTGCGATCTTGCTGCGCGGGGATTGAGCGTCACGCTGGTCGATCGCGCCGGACGTATCAAGCCTTGTGGCGGCGCGATCCCGCCGAAGCTGGTGAGAGAGTTCGACATTCCCGATTCGCAGATCGTGGCGCGCATTCACTCGGCCCGGATCGTTGCACCTTCAGCCAGTTCGGTCGACATGCACATCGACGGGGGATACGTCGGCATGGTCGATCGAGATCGTTTCGACGAATGGTTGCGAGAAAGAGCCTGCGAAGCAGGTGCCAAACGCGTGAACGGTACCTACCGCGGTCTTTCACGACATCCGGATGGTCGCGTCACGGTCAGCATCGACGGCGCCGACGCGGGCGGCAAGGTGGTTTCGCGCACGGTTTCGGCGCGACTGGTCATCGGCGCCGATGGTGCACGCTCGCAGGTCGCGACGGAGTGCTATGCGGGTGAAGACCCGATCAAATACGTTTCGGCTTATCACGAGGTCATTCGCGCGCCGGAATCCGGATCCCACTACGAAGGGTCACGCTGCGACGTGTATTACGACGGTCAACTGTCGCCGGACTTCTACGCTTGGGTGTTTCCTCACGGCGAGACGGCCAGTGTCGGTATCGGCACAGCACACCGAGGGTTGTCGATGCGCAAGGCGGTGGCGGAATTGCGCCAGCGTGCCGGGCTGGCCGGGTGTGAAACGCTTCGTACGGAAGGTGCGCCGATCCCGATGAAGCCACGCAAGCGCTGGGACAACGGGCGGGACGTGGTGCTTGCCGGGGACGCTGCGGGTGTGGTGGCCCCGGCTTCCGGTGAAGGCATCTACTACGCGATGCTGGGTGGACGACTGGCCGCCGATGCCGGTGAACGATTCATTGTCACTGGCGATGCCGCAACGCTTGGCGGAGCCCGCCGCGACTTCATGAAGTTGCACGGTCAAGTGTTCAGCGCGCTCGGCATGATGCAATGGTTCTGGTATTCGAGCGACAAGCGACGCGAGTGCTTCGTGCGAATCTGCGAGGATCGGGACGTACAGTCCCTCATATGGGACGCGTACATGAACAAGAAACTCGTGCGCGGCAAACCGCTTGCGCATGCGCGAGTCTTCTTCAAGAACATTGCGCACCTGACGGGCCTCGTGCCTGTCTGACGACTCATGAACGCATTTGCCTGCGACATCAGCGAAGACGGTTCGGCCGGCGGCGCGCCCGGTTGCCCGCGGTTGCACGGATGGACGCAGCAATGATTTCGCCGGTGCTGGGCGCGCTTGTCGTGAAAGCGGTCCTGGCCCTCATCGCATTCGAACTGCTCGCTGTATGGCTCTGGTTGGGAAGGACCGGGCGCTCGGCCATGCGCGTAGGTGCAATGGCGAGCCTCACTGCGGGTGCTGCACTGATGATGGCGATCTACGCTGCAATGACTGACACCGAATTCGTCTGGATTGCACTGTGTCTTGCGGTCAGCGGCATCGCCCATCTTATCGACTTTCGCGCGCGCTGGATGGAGTCTGCACGATGAAGATTGACCACCCGGCGGCGACTCGGCCGCTGTCCTTGGCGAATGTCGCCTTGATGGCGCCGGCCTTCGAACCGGTCCTGAACGGCATCGATTCGCCAGATGATCTCAAGCGAGTTCCGGTCGAGAAGCTCGTACCGCTCTGCGCGGAGATTCGCCGGTTCCTCCTGGACAGTGTTTCCGTGTCAGGTGGACACTTCGCTTCCAGTCTCGGTGTCGTCGAGTTGTCGGTCGCGCTGCATCGTGTTTTCGACACGCCTCACGACAAGTTGATCTGGGATGTCGGACATCAGGCGTACGTCCACAAGATTCTCACCGGGCGTCGCGACATGCTCGGTTCGATCCGCAAATCCGGCGGTCTCGCGGGCTTTCCAGCACGTTCGGAAAGTCGATACGATGCCTTCGGTACGGCGCACTCGAGCACTTCGATCAGTGCGGCGCTGGGCATGGCCGTGGCGGCAAAGATCGCCGATGTAGACCGTCGACATGTGGCAATCATCGGCGACGGTGCAATGACTGGCGGGCTCGCGTACGAAGCACTCTGCAACGCGGCCGATGCCGGTGCAAACCTGGTCGTCGTCGTCAACGACAATCAGATGTCGATCTCGCCCAATGTCGGTGCCATTCCCCGGCACCTGCAAGCACTGGTCGACAGGCGTCGTGGGCCTGCTATCGTGCGTCATCCGGTTGCAGATTTGACCAACAGCCTCGTCGGCAACTCGTCCGAATCGAGTCTGTTCGAAGTGCTGGGCTTGCCTTACACGGGACCGATCGACGGACACGATGTGCTGCTGCTGATCGAAACGCTGGCACGACTGCGTGACCGAGGTGGCGTCCAGGTTCTGCACGTGCGGACCCGCAAGGGGAAGGGTTACGAATTCGCCGAGCGTGATCCCATTGCCTACCACGGGACGGGCCCTTTCGATCCGGCCATCGGACTGCGATCGACTTCACCGAAGAAGTCCACGTTCTCGGATGTCTTCGGACTTTGGGCCTGCGAAACGGCAAGCCGCGATCCGCGGCTCGTCGTGATAACGCCGGCCATGAGGGAGGGATCCGGTCTCGTCGATTTCGCTCATCATTTTCCAGACCGCTTCTTCGATGTCGGTATTGCCGAGGCTCACGCGCTGACGTTCGCTGCCGGCATGGCGTGCGATAGCGTGCGACCTGTCGTTGCGATCTACTCGTCGTTCCTGCAACGAGCCTATGACCAACTCGTGCATGACATCGCGCTCCAGAATCTGCCTGTCATGCTGGCGATCGACCGGGCGGGTCTGGTCGGTGCGGACGGTCCGACCCACGCGGGCACTTTCGATATCGCGTTTCTCCGGCCAATTCCCAATCTGGTGATCATGACACCGGCCGACGAACGCGAATGCTGTCAGATGCTGACGACCGGGCTTCAACTGAACGGTCCTTCGGCGGTTCGCTATCCGCGAGGAACCGGCCCTGGTTCGATTCCTCTCGTGGCCGCGCACGATACGGTCCCGTTGGGTCGTGCCCAGTTGCGCCGCGAGGGAAAGCGAACCGCAATCCTCGCCTTCGGCACGTTACTCTCGGCCGCTCTGGAGGCGGCAGAGAGGCTTGATGCCACCGTTGTCAACATGCGCTTCGTCAAACCCATCGATCGCGAAATGATCATTGCGATGGCCGAATCGCATGACCTGATCGTGACGGTCGAAGAAGGGGCTCTGATGGGCGGCGCTGGATCCGCCGTTCAGGAGATCATTGGTGATCTGTTCCAAGCAGGCACCATCGATCGACAACCGTGCGTGATGCGACTGGGATTGCCTGACTCCTTCCTGCCCCACGGCGACTGTGCGAAAGTACTGGCACAATGCGGCCTCGACGCCGCCGGAATCGCGGCTTCGATCCGGCAACGGATGACCACTCTGATGTGACGTTGCGGCCCTGAAGGCCCCGGCCTCCATGCATCGCAATCTCCTCTCACTGTTGTGGTCCGTCCATGAGGCCAGTCGCTACCTCCGATCTCTCCGAAACGCTCAAGCGCGCGACGCACGACTTGCATGTGGCCGTCGAGCGGTCGGCCATGATGCGATCGCTGGTGCACGGTGACATTTCCCTCGTCCGTTACTGCTTGCTGCTGAGAAATCTTCGCGAGATCTACGCTTTCATCGAAGTCAGGCTGTCATCTCCACCCGATGAAGGTCTGGCCGCCCTGATCGAACCCGCGCTGCTTCGCCACCGTGCCATCGAAGCCGATCTGTTCGAACTGCACGGCCCGCGCTGGCCAAGCGAGTTGCCCATCGTTTCGCCGACCCGCGAATACTTGCGACGACTCGAAGTCATTGCCCGGGACGCGCCGCATCGTCTCCTCGCACATGCCTACGTTCGCTACATGGGAGACCTCCACGGCGGACAGATCTTGAAGCGATCATTGATGAAGCGTCTCGTGCTGGAGGAAGGTGTCGGGACATCGTTCTATGATTTCGGCACGAACGAAGAGGTCGATCGACTGATCTCGACATTCCGGGACGTTCTCAACAGGTTGGTGGTCCTGCCCGAAATGGAAGCCGATGTCGTCGATGAAGCATTGCGGGCGTTCGATTTGCATCGGCTGATCTCGATCGAGATTGCCGCCGCAGTCGTCACGGGATCCGCAGTCCCGGCGGCAGCATGTTCGACAGAGTCGGCTACCGGGCAACCGTGAACCGTCAGTTATTCACCGGCCCGTACGCAGCCCGGATCCACGCCTGAATCCTCGTCGCGCGCTGCGTCGATTGTTCGACCTCCTGGAATCCCGGCGCGATCGAGCGGCCGGGAATGCCGTCGGCGATATCCATTGCGGCCAGGCTGGCGTTGGTGACGATCGCATTGGTCAGGCTTTTTGCTATGACGCTTTCCGCCGATGCGTACAACGACATCTCGGGCACTGCCTCGGTGAGTGATTGCTCGAGATGCGCGCGTGCCCTTGCGGCATCCTTGGCATCGGTCAGATCGATCATCGAGACGACGAATCCCAGCGTCGTATAGTTCGGCCCCGGTACCGGATCTGCCCGCACCTGCACCGGTATCGCCGGCAAGTCGGCGCGCAACAACTCGAGTTCTCCGCGCCACGGATTGCCACCTTCGACCAAGGAGCGCAACATGCTGCTGGCGCCCTGAGCGTCAGAAAAGCGGGCTGCAAAATCGGCCGAGGTCTTGAGTACGGCCTCGTCCATGCCGCAAAGACTCTTGCACGCGCCATTGCAGAAAAGGATCGATCCATCCTGACGCAGGACCACGACCGGTTCGCGCGATGTGTCTACAGCCGCTCGTACTCGCTCGATCTGATGATGGGCTATCAGCATCTGAACGGCGTGAACCTGCACGACGATATCGATCAGGGCGTCGCTGATGGCTGTCGCCATCGCAAGTTCCGCCTTGGACCATGGAAGCGCAGTTCCGCGCACGATTTCCGACCATGCCGCGAACGACCGACGCGGCGAAAGTTCAAGTGGATCGTTGTTGACGATCGGCTTGGTCGGGTCGCCGGCCCAGGTCACCGTGTGCAGCTGTTCCTTCCTGAACCAGACAAGGTATTCCGGACGTGTCGTTGACAGCTTGGTCGCGAGTACGCCGCTGGCGAGCGGCGTGAGCGATGACAACGCGTGATTCGCGTTGGCGATCGAGGTGCAACTCCAGAGCCGGCCGTCATTGATTTTGTCGATCCAGTTCACCAATGCCCGAAGCTCGGGAGTCGACGGGACTTCGCCTGTCGTGAGAATGCTGCCTTCATAGAACAGTGCCGCACCGGTGGCTTCGAGCGGAGAAAGCAGGGTGCTGGGATTGCGAAACAGGGCTAGGCGCCAGTCGCCTTCCGACGAGGTCGCCTCGATCAATCGTTGCTCGAGGCGGCGGACCTGAATGGCAACGCGCGCGTGCGCGTAATTCTCGATGGCGGCTATTCGCGTGGTCACTGCTTCGGCGATAAGTTCGGCAGCCGCACGAATCGGAAACGACAGGTCTCGCGCCGAATAGTGGTGAGCGGCGATGAGCCCCCACAGCGAGCCATCCCTGACGAGGGAAATGACCAGCGTGCCTGTGACGCCCATGTTCTTCAGGTACTGCAGGTGCAATGGCGACATGCTTCGCAAGTAGCACATCGACATGTCGAGTTCCCGACCCGTGCGTGACGATTCGACGGGGATCAGAGGAGCTGCTTCGTAGTGGACGTCGACCAGCACGCGCACGCGGTTGCGTATGTATAGCTCGCGGGCGCGCTTGGGGATGTCGGTTGCCGGATACCGATGACCGAGCAGTGACTCCAGCCGCGCGTCGCGAGCCTCGCCGACGATCTGCCCATGTCCGTCGGGGTCGAACCGATAGATCATGACGCGGTCGTAGCCTGTCAATTCGCGTACCGCCTGAACCGCATAGTTCGACAATGCGCCGATGTTCGGTGCATGACTGAACCGGCGGATCGAATCGGTGAGCAATTGAACCAGGGTTCCTTCGTCCAGCACCGCGGTCATCGTGCCGGGTGACGTGGTTCGCGGCATCAATTCGACGATCAGGTCACCATCCAGGGAACGATGCAGCATGCCATCGACGAGAAGACTGTTCCCGCCGACCTCGACCAGGCCTTGCAGAGGAACGGGCTCGGAAAGCGGCGCCGAGGCGGCAAGTTTCGCGACGCGCTCGAGCATCGCCTGGCCGAGCACGCCGAAGTCCTGGCCGATCAGTTCGAGCGCATCGATGCCCAGCACCTCCGCGACATTTCGCGAAGCCTGACTGATGAAGAACTGCGGTTCGGTAACGACCAGCAGGATGCCATGCGGTTGAATCGAGCCGGGCAGATGGATGGGTTCCCGCTCGCAATTTGTCAGGTCGGCTTTGCCGAATTGCGGCGTGTCGTTCACGACGGGTCTTGTCCGTCCGTTCGCGGCCAATCCCGTCGTGCACCATCCGGATCGAGTTCGGATCGACCGGAACCGAAATAATCGGCGCCAGAAGGATCGGAGACTTCCTGCTCGGTGATACCGAGGATTGCCGCAGCGCTTGCCGGATCTCCGCCGGCGCGTTGCAGAACCGAGTCGACGAAGAACTGGCGCAATATCGATGCCGCTTCTTCGAGGATACTGGGGAAAGCTCGTTCGCCGATCTGGGCGCTCAACAGATTGAGTTGTTCGGTCAACGATACGCTGAATGGAGCGGCGCCGCTGTCGACGGCAATATTGATGTCGACAATACGGATCGAGAAACCGATGGTCTCCTGGTCCGAGTCGTCGAGCAGGGCGCCAGCGAGCGCATAGGCAATGCGATGGTGGGCATGTTGACTGAAGAATTGCACGGATGCCATGCCATGCAGTTGCACGCTTTCGATCGCCGCGGCGATGACGTCGTTGCTGCAACCGAGCAATACATGGATAGGTCGACTGTCGACCTCGCGGGCACCGCTGCGAGCACACATCCGGACGAAGGCCGGGTTCGCCATGACGACTCGGCCATTGGCATCGCTGATCACGACGGCGTCGGGCGTTCGCTCGACGAAATCGACCACACGACGGCTCGGACCGGCAACCATCGAATGACTCGTCGTTGCGCGTGCACGAACGAGCAGTTGCATGCCGTTGGCGCTGCGGAACGGTGTTGCCGACAGCGCGATGAACCCGATCTTGCGCGCCAGCGGAACGCGAATCTCGGCGGGCTGACCCGACGCTCGCGCGGTGACCAGTAGTTCGTGTACCGCAGGCCGGTACAGGTGCATGATGCCATCGGCAACGTCCTGACCGATCAGGTTGTCCAGACTGACGTCGAACAGGCCTGCGCTCGCCAGATTCGCTTCCAGGATCCTGAAATCACTGGAATTGACGACCAGTACCGAGTCGGTTGCCACCTGGAACAACTGGCGGTAATGACTCTCGCGATTGCGCCGTTGCCAGTAGTCACGTTCGAGTTCCTGTTGCCTCTCGACGAACTTCTGCTGGATGGACGAGACCGAACTCAGATCACGGCCGGCAACGAGTATCGTGTGCGATGAACCCAGCCGGATCGCCGCATAATTGACCGCGATATCGGGCCCGCCTATGCTCCGATAATTGACCTCGCGGTGCCTCGAAATGCCACCGGCACTCGCTTCCTCGAGCAGGCGTTCGACTTTCGAGCGGGTTTCGGCCGTGACGGTCTCGACCCACCGCTGTCCGACCCATTCGCTGGAGTTCAGCGCGGATTCCTGATTGCGGCAGGAAACCTCGCGGATGACTCCGTTCGCGTCGATGACCAGCGCAATGTCGCTGGCGATGGACGCGCAGATGCTGGCGATTTCCGGCGCCAGCCTGTCGAACTCGGAAAGATCGGAAGACTCACTGGAGGGGTGCTGCATCATCGTTGCACTTCCATTGGACAGTGAACATACTGACCTGAAAGGCAGCGGCGACGTCCGAAGACGTCCCGCCATATAGAATTTGCTCGATCAGGCACCCACATTCGTCGATTATACCGATGAAACCCCTTACAAAGCCCCGCCGGAATCGTGTCTGTTTCAAAAACGGGATTTGAACATCATGACACGTCACGACGTATTGTCCTGGCTCAATGTCCGGTTCACCTGACAAATTAAGTGTCAGGCTAGCTTGACTGTCCCCGGCGAATTGGGCATCCTCCCACGACTGACATCCTGCCAGGACTGGAACCGTGCAGATTGCGACACTTACATTGAGCCATGAGGAAACGCCGGTCAGCATCAGAGAGCGATTTGCGCTGAACGGTGAGGCATTGCGGGAGGCCGTTACCGATCTGGCCGGAACCATCAGGTCACTGCCGGCTCATCGAGCCGTGTCTCTCGAAAGCGCAGTGGTTTCGACGTGCAATCGCACCGAGATCTACGTCGCCGGCCCAAGTCAGGCCGACGCAGGCCGATGCGCTTTCAACTGGCTCGAAAAGCGCTTCGGCATGACCAATAGCGATCTGATGTCGCACTGGCGTGTCACGCACGACCGCAGCGCGGTCCGACACCTGTTTCGAGTTGCCAGCGGCCTCGAGTCGATGGTGCTTGGTGAACCACAGATCCTCGGCCAGATCAAAGGAGCGGCACGCGTCGCTCACGATGCGGGCACCCTGGGCAGCTACCTGCACAAGCTGTTTCAGAACAGTTTTTCGGTCGCCAAGGAAGTTCGCAGCAGTACCGGTGTCGGTCACGATTCTGTCTCGCTCGGCAAGGCGGCCGTCCGCCTGTCGCAAAGAATCTTCGAAGATCTCTCGAGTTGCTCGGTCCTGTTCGTCGGTGCCGGCGAAATGATCGAATTGTCCGCAGCCCATTTTTCGGCATGTCGCCCGCGCCAGATCACTGTCGCGAATCGCGGCCAGGAACGCGGTCAGCGACTGGCCGATCATCTGGGCGGCAAGTGGTTGCCGTTGGGCGACCTGGCCTCGCGCCTTCACGAATTCGATATCGTGATCAGCTGCACCGGCAGTCAGGAGCCGTTGATCGATGCACCGATGGTCCGTGCAGCGATCCGCGCGCGCCGTCGCAAGCCGATGGTATTCGTCGACCTGGCGGTGCCATGCGATGTCGCTGCTCCGGTGCGCGATCTGGGTGAAGTCTTCCTTTACACGATCGACGATCTCGGTCGGGTCGTCGAAGCGGGCCTGGGTAATCGACAGGCAGCAGTAGGGCAGGCCGAGGCAATCATCGATATGCGTACAGACGCGTACATGCAGTGGCTGGCCGATCGCAGATCGGTGCCTGCGATTCAGAGTCTGCATCGTCGCGCCGATATGTTGCGCCAGCAGGAAATGGTTCGTGCGCTGCGCGCGCTGCGCCGCGGTGACGATCCGGCAATCGTTCTTGAAGCAATGTCGAACTCACTCACCGCCAAGTTTCTCCATGGGCCGGTACAGATGTTCAGAGGATCGAGGCGGCAGCGAATTGCCATCGCCGACGTCGTCGATTCACTTCTGCCGTCCGCAGGTCGCGACGGCGCCACGACGAACGCGGGTTGCTGTGCAGAGAGTGTTTCACCGCATGGAGCCCATTGAGCGGTCCGCGTCGTCATCGGGCGAGCCCGCTACGATTTTTCGCCGCCCGGCCGTAGCCTTAGACGCGTCGCGAAAATCGAAGCCCGCATGTCGCACGAGCGAGCTTCAATCCGTTCGCGCTGATCGCGAGGCGCCCGAAATGCCGGTTCAACGTGGCGCACGACGCCCGCCATCGAACGCGAACCTCTTACAGATCCCCTTCGAATGGTGCGTGCACGCGACCTTGAGAGACGTCAGCGCGCCCACTCAGTCGTGGTCAGGATCGAAGGGTTCGGCGAATCGAATTCGATGCACGGCGCGCGTCCGAGACGCATCGTCGCCAAAACAATTGTCGAGAACTTCAAATGAATAGCCCAGTGCCACGCGCTGTCTACCCGTTCAGTGCGGTCGTCGGGCAGGAAACGCTCAAGACTGCGTTGCTGATTGCTGCCGTCGATCCCACCGTTGGCGGCGTGCTCATCTTCGGCGACCGGGGTACAGGCAAGTCGACGGCAATTCGTGGTCTCGCCGGACTGTTGCCGATGATGGACGTCGTGGCAGGATGCCCGTATGGCTGTCCGCCAGGTTCGCAGTCGCACGTTGCCGGTTGCGTGGTCTGTCACGATGGCAAGCCGGCGCGCAAGGAGTCCCGTCCGGTACCCGTCGTCGATCTGCCGCTCGGCGCGACCGAGGACCGCATCGTCGGTGCGATGAACATCGAGCGTGCAATGTCCGACGGTGTCCGGGAGTTCGAGCCGGGCTTGCTTGCCCGAGCCAATCGGGGTTTCCTGTACATCGATGAAGTCAATCTGCTCGATGATCACCTCGTCGATCTGCTACTCGATGCCGCTGCGTCGGGGGAAAATGTGGTCGAACGCGAGGGCCTGAGCGTTCGCCACCCGGCGCGATTCGTCATCGTGGGCAGCGGCAATCCTGAAGAAGGCGAACTGCGGCCCCAGATGCTGGATCGGTTCGGGCTCGCCGTCGACGTCACGACGCCGGTCGACATCGATCAGCGGATGGAAATCGTCCGTCGTCGCGATGCCTTCGATCGCGATCCGAATGCGTTCCTCGAGCAATTCAAGGCCAGCGATCTCGCCGTGAGTCGCCAAATCGTGCTGGCTAGAAAGCGCATCCTGAAGCTCCAGGTCAGCGACGCGGTCATGCGCAAGGCTACCGAGTTGTGTCTGTCGATCGGTACCGATGGATTGCGCGGCGAGCTGACGCTGATTCGAGCCGCGCGGGCTTTCGCCGCATTGTCGGGTACCGCTCGAATCGACGAAAAACACTTGCGTTCGGTTGCACCGCTTGCGCTGCGCCATCGTCTGCGCAAGGATCCGCTCGACGAAACCGGTTCCGATGTCCGTGTCGACCGAGCCATTGCTGAAGTATTCGGCGCACCGTCGTGAACGTGGCGCGTTCATCGCGGTGGTTGGCGGCGACGCGCGCGGCTGCATTGCTTGCCATCGACCCGATGGGTCTGCGTGGAATCATCGTGCGGGGCGGGCCCGGTCCGGTTCGTGACCGGTGGCTCGAACTCCTGCAAAGCCTGATGAATGCAGAGGGCATGCCGAAGACTTGCTATCGCATGCCGGGAAATATCGATGCCGATGCGTTGCTCGGTACACTCGATCTCGTCGCCTCATTGGCGAGTGGGCGCCGATGCTGGTCGCCGGGCCTGTTGACCCGCATCGGGTCTTCCCTGTTGATCGTGCCGATGGCGGAGCGCATCTCCGCACCCATTGCGGCGATGGTCGGACAGGCCTTGCGCACCCGAACGCTGTCGATCCAGCGTGACGGTTTCGAGCGGCAGGAATCCGTGCTGGCGACCTTGGTCGCATGCGACGAAACGCCGCACGACGAAGCGTGTCCCTGGAACGCGATGACCGAACAACTGGCGATGGTCGTCGACCTCGACGGCATCTCGATGCAGGCAATTGCGCACGACATTCCAGATGTCGCATTGATCGTCGAAGCGCGAGATCGTCTGCCGTCGGTGACGATCTCCGACGACGACCTTCGCGCTTTGTCGGCGAGCGCATTGGCTCTGGGTATTCGAGGGATGATCGCGCCTATCCTCGCGGGCCGGGTGGCCCGTGCCTCGGCTGCGCTGTCCGGCTATTCGGATTGCGGCGAGGATGATCTGGCGCTGGCATCGGGGCTGGTCTACGCCCAGCGGGCTCGTCAGATGCCGGCGGCTCCACCTCCCGACCAACCGAGTCCGCCGCCTGAGAATGATGCCGAGGCAGACGGCGCGGACCCTCCGCCGACCGAAGAAGAAGCGTCGGCTCCGGAACCGCCCGAGGACGTTCCGCCGCCTGATGACGAGTCGGCCGAAACGGAGATGCCTTCCGTCGACGAAACCACCGAAATTGCCGTTGCGGCTGCCCTGGCTGCCATTCCCGCAGGCTTGCTGGCTGCCCTGGCCGCTGCTTCCGGACGCCGGGCGCCGGCGACTCAACTGGGTCGCTTCGGTGCCGAATCGATGTCCTTGATTCGTGGCCGTCCGGTGGGTGCGTTGCGGGGCCGGCCCGCCAATGGCGCGCGGCTCCACCTGCTCGAAACCATCCGTGCCGCCATACCGCATCAACGGATTCGTCTGACGCAGGCTCACGCGCGCCAACGGCAAAGGAGTTCGCGAGTCGAAATCCGGCCTGAAGACTTTCGAGTGCGCCGATTCCGGCAGAGTGCCGGAACCTTGTCGATCTTTGCCGTCGATGCGTCCGGCTCTGCAGCGCTGCAACGATTGTCGGAAGCCAAGGGAGCCATCGAACTGTTGCTGGCCGATTGCTACGTTCGACGCGACTCGGTTGCGCTGATCGCCTTTCGCGGGCGCCAGGCCCAGTTGCTGTTACCGCCGACCCGATCGCTGACGAGAGCGCGGCGGGAACTGTCGCAGATGCCCGGTGGCGGCGGCACACCGATCGCCGCTGGCCTTCTGCTTGCGTCGCGACTGATCGACAATGCGTTGCGGGATGGACAGGTCCCTGCATTGATCGTGTTGACCGACGGGCGAGCCAACATCACGCTCGATGGCCGGGGGGCCCGTGACGATGCGCTGGCCGATTCCCTTCGCATGGCGCGCGCGATCCGGGCTCGCGGTATAAGCAGCCTCGTGATCGACACATCGGTGCGCGCGGGCCAGGCTGCCCGCGACATCGCCGACGCGATGAGCGCGAC
>JBGSTN010000903.1:0-7529 GCA_041736455.1 Burkholderiaceae bacterium
CGGTCGAAAGCGACTATGCGGCCCGCGCGCGAGAGGACGCGCCAGGCGCCCTGAGGTCCGGACCGGGCCTGATCGTCAGGATCGAACGCGCCAACGCACGCGAGACGCGCTGACCTTGTCCGCGGGCGGCACCCAATCAACCCTCGATTCAATCGGCCTTCTTCTTCGAGGAAGACCTGGATCCGGCCGGACTAAGGCCTTCGGACAAGCCGATCAGCACGCCGCTGACCAGCGTGCCGTAACTCTTCAGCATGGTCGTTGCGGCATCCACCGCTGCCTGCCGCCCGGCCCGCATGTTCTCCTGCGACTGCTTCATGATCTGCTCGACGGCCGACGAGGCCTGCGAACCTGTCGCCGTTCCCTTGGCCTCGGTCTTGGAGAGCACCTGCTGCCACATCTTCTCGAGCGGATTGCCGCTGACCTGGGTGGTCTTGCGAATCGTCTCGAAGAGCATGTCTTCCATTTTCTCGATGGCGGCCAGCGCCTGCTTCATCGATTTGTCCTGCACCGCGACACCCTGGTCGACGAACTGCTGGAGTGCGTTGCGCTGGGCGTTGACGGTCTGCAGCATCGCCGCGTCGATCCCGGCGACGGCCTTCTCGATCAGCGCCTCGGGGTCGACGTCCGGCATCACGTTCTTGGCCGCCCCGGTATTGACCGCCGACGTGATCGACTTGAGCACCTGCCTCATGTTGGTGGTCGTGACCTCCCGACTTCGCATCGCCTTGAGCGTGGCGTCACGCACCATGTCGCGAAGCTTGTTGCCGCTGTCGGCGCTCGCCTTGGCGAACTCGCTGATGATGGCCTGTTGATCGATTCCAGACTTGAGCATGCGTGTCTCCCAGAGATTGTTGTCGGCAGGCGTAGATTAGCGCGTAAACGAGTGCGACGTCAGGTCCGTGATAACCGGCAGGACCGGAGCGGCAAAGGCCGGATAGGCACGCATGAAGTGCTTTGCTACGATTGCATGCCTTCGAACCCGAGCGATTCGATGGCGCGACGGTCAAACGGGTCGGTGGCCCGGCCGGTACGAAACGACCCTTCTTCGATCAACCCGTCCAGACCTCTGTCTTGCTGAAGCTATTTCGCCCCGTTTTCTATGTCTGCGGAATCCTCGGTCTGATCATCTGCGCGATGATGCTGGTCGTGGCCGGTTTCGCGTTGATCACCGGCGACAGGGAAACGGTGACCTTCTTCGGGTCTGCTGCACTGGGCGGAGCGGTATCGGTCCTGATGGTCGCGATCTGCCGTCCCGACGTCCGCTTCAGTCTGACGGCACGTCAACTCTATCTGCTGACCAGTTGCAGCTGGGTGATGATGAGCCTGATCGGTGCGCTGCCGCTGGTCATCGGCTCGTTGCGACTCGACGTCGCCGATGCCGTGTTCGAATCGGTTTCGGGGATCACGACGACCGGTTCGACCGTTCTGGTCGGCCTCGAGAGGATGCCCCGTTCCATCCTGCTCTGGCGTTCGCTGCTGCAATGGGTCGGCGGCCTGGGTGTCATCGCCATGGCCGTATCGATTCTGCCGTTTCTGCAAGTGGGCGGCATGCGCCTGTTTCACAGCGAATCGTCCGACTGGTCCGAGAAGTCGTTGCCGAGACTGCAGGACATGGCCAGGACACTGCTGGGGTGCTACCTGATGATCAGTGCCGCCTGCGCGATCGCCTACTACGTCCTCGGCATGAACTCGTTCGATTCGATCAACCATGCGATGACCACGGTGTCGACCGGTGGCTTCGCGACCGACGATCGTTCGCTGGGAGCGTTCGGCCCGCCTGTCCTCTGGGCCGCCATCGTGTTCATGCTGCTTGGCTCACTGCCTTTCGCGATCTACATTCGTCTGCTGACGCGCCGGACCGTGCGCAGCCTCTACGATCAACAGGCCTACACGTTTCTTCTGGCAGTGGCGTTCGCGTCGTTCTCGCTGACGGTCTATCTGATCCGTCACGACCATTTCGAATGGTCCCTCGCGGTCACCCAGGCCACGTTCCACGTGGTCTCGATCATCACGACGACAGGCTATGCCGCGGGCGACTATACGCTGTGGGGCGGTTTCAGCGTGGCGCTGTTCTTCTTCCTGACCTTCGTCGGCGGTTGCTCGGGCTCGACGGCAGGCGGCATGAAGATCTTCCGATTCGAGCTGTCCGCGCTGTTCCTGCTCGACCAGTTCCGCCGACTGGTACACCCACAGGGCGTGTTCGTCATACGATACAACGGTGAGGTGATCCGCGACGAGATCCTCGGTTCTGCGGTGGCCTTCTCGTTCCTGTATCTCGCCGTGCTGGCGGTACTGACAATGATCCTGTCGGGGATGGACATCGACTTCGTCACGTCGATCACATCGGCCGCCACGGCGATCGGCAATGTCGGCCCCGGACTGGGCCCTGTCGTCGGACCTGCCGGCAACTTCAGCACCCTGCCCGATGGCGCCAAATGGCTGCTCTCGTTCGCGATGCTGCTCGGCCG
Organism: Burkholderiaceae bacterium; assembly: GCA_041736455.1. Classification (GTDB taxonomy): domain Bacteria; phylum Pseudomonadota; class Gammaproteobacteria; order Burkholderiales; family Burkholderiaceae_E; genus JAUIAI01. The sequence goes on from JBGSTN010000903.1 coordinate 2,469, forward strand.
GCTGGAGTTGCTGACGATGATGGTGATCTTCACGCGCGCTTTCTGGCGCGGCTAGAAGAACCCCACGCCGACGTGGAACAGCTTCTCGACCTTGAGGATCTGGCTCTTGTCCGTCATGAACAGGATCACATGGTCCCCTTCATTGATCATCGTGTCGCCATGCGCGACCCCCGCCTTGCCGTCGTGGATCACCGCACCGATCGTCGTGCCCGGTGGCAGCTTCAGTTCACCGACCTTTCGACCGACTACGCGCGATGTCCGGCTGTCACCATGAGCGACGACCTCCAGCGCTTCGGCCGCACCCCGTCGCAACGAATAGACGACCGCCATGTCGCCGCGACGAACATGGGTGAGCAAGGCGCCGACGGTCGAAGCCTGTGGTGAAACGGCGATGTCGATGATGCCGTCCTGAACGAGATCCTCGTAGACCGGATTGTTGATCAGCGTGATGACCGTCCGGACGCCGAGCCTGCGCGCAAGCATCGATGCCATCACGTTGGTCACATCGTCGTTCGTCAATGCGAGAAAGACATCCGTGCCCTCGATGTTCTCTTCCACGAGCAGGTCGCGATCGGAGGCGCTGCCGTTGAGCACGATGGATCGTGTCAACATCTCCGAGAGACGCTTGCAACGATCGGCATCGCGCTCGACGATCTTGACCTTGAAGTCGCCTTCGATGCTGGCGGCCAGGCGAGCGCCGATGTTGCCTCCGCCGGCGATGATCACGCGTTTGATCGGCGCGCCGGCCGGTCGCATCTCGTCGATGACGGTCCGGATGTCGCTGCGCGCGGCAAGGAAGAATACTTCGTCGTCCAGCTGGATCACCGTATCGCCCGTCGGCTGCACGGGGCGATCCCCGCGGAAGATCGCGGCAACCCGGATGTCGCAGGTCGGGATGTGAGTCTTCAGCGACAACACCGCCTTGCCGACCAGCGGCCCGCCCTGGATCGCGCGCACCGCCACCAGCTGCATGTCGCCCTGCGCGAAGTCCAGCACCTGCAACGCGCCCGGATACTGGAGGATTCGCCTGATCTGGCCGGTGATCAGCTCTTCCGGACTGATCAGCACATCGACCGGCAACGCACCGGCCTTGAAAAGGACCCTATCGTGACTCGAGTAGTCGGGCGCACGCACGCGCGCGATCCGCGTGGGCACGTTGAAGATCCTCTGCGCGACCAGGCAGGCGACCATGTTGACTTCGTCGCTGCTGGTGACGGCGACCAGCAGGTCGGCATCGGCCGCGCCGGCCCGGTCGAGCACTGACGGATGGCTGGCATGACCCATCACCGTGCGCAGGTCGAGTCGATCGGAAAGCGCGCGCAATCGCGCAACGTTGTTGTCGACGACCGTGATGTCGATGTCTTCGGTACTCAGTGTCTCCGCGAGGGTCGCACCAACCTGCCCGGCACCGAGAATGATGATCTTCAAGCGCGCATCTCTCTGGCCAACCTTATGCCGGCGAACTGCCAGCGTGATGATGCGGGGAAGAAATTGCGATAGCTGTGGCGATCATGTCCGGCAGGCGTGGCGCACGAACTGCCACGCAGGACGTATTGGTTCACCATGAATTTCCCGTTGTATTCACCGACGGCATCGGCGGATGCCCGAAACCCCGGATACGGCGCGTAACTGCTCGCCGTCCATTGCCAGACGCTTCCGGTCAGATCGTCCAGCGATGAGGCGGCTCTGGCCGCCGCATGTTCCCATTCGAATTCGGTGGGCAGCCGCGCGTCGGAAAAGCGGGCGAACGCCTCCGCTTCGTAATAGCTCAGATGAGCGACCGGCGCGTCTGGATTGAGAGGCGTCTCGCCAGTCAACGAGAACTCGTGCCACGCGTCGTTTCGCCGCCGCCAATAGAGCGGGGCCTCCCATCCTTCGTTGCGCGCGATGTCGAAGCCTTCGCTCAGCCAGAGTCCCGGCGTCCGATAGCCTCCGGCATCGACGAATGCCAGATACTCGCCGTTCGTCACCAGCGAACGGGAAATCTCGAACGGCTCGAGCCAGACGCGATGCATCGGCAGCTCATTGTCGAAACAGAAGTCGGAACCGCAATGACCGATCGTGACGAGCCCCCCCTCGTGCCCCAGCCATTCGCGAATGCCGGCGCCGGCGGCCGCCCGCGGTGCGTTCGGCAGGTAGGCCGGGGAAGACGGATTCAGACTGAAAAGATGCAACAGATCGGTGAGCATCAATTCCTGATGCTGTTGTTCATGATTGAACCCGAGCTCGATGGTGGCGGCCAGGCCGTCGGGCAATCGGCCTTCTCCCTGATCGATCGTCGTCAGCGCACATCGCATCGCGTTATCCACGTGCGCGCTATAGCGCAGGACCGTATCGAGTGTCGGACGCGACAGCAGTCCTCGTTTCGGCCGCGGATACTGTTCACCGATCGCGTTGTAGTAGGAATTGAAAAGCACCTTGAACGAAGTGTCGAAAACCTCGTATCCGGGCACTGTCGTCTGCAGCACGAAGGTCTCCCAGAACCACGTGGTATGAGCAAGATGCCATTTGAGCGGACTGGCATCGGGCATCGACTGCAGCGCGCAGTCTTCCGCGTTCAGGCCCCGGATCCTGGATTCCGTCTCGGCCCTTACCGCCGCATAGGTTTGCGCCAGACCCAGGGTCATCGTGTGGTTTCTGTCGTTCATCGTCTTTACCGCCTCGCTCGTGGCGCACACCCTCGTTGTCGCCCGCCCGACCGGGCCGAACGAATCCGCCGACCGGATGCAACCCTCATGCCCGTTGGGGCATCCGCGCCTTCAAAGGATCGCAGGCCGATTTCGAAGTTCATCCGGATTCCGGTCACCCGGCGGATAGACCGCGGCGAGCGCATCATTGAGATGATCGAGCGCCGCGACCACCCCCTGCTCGTACCGGTCTTGCGCGAACGCGTCATGGATCAACCGACACGCGTGATTCCAGACGCCCGGATCCAGCGCACGGTTCGCCCCGCGGTCCGCGAGAATTTCCACATGGTGATCGGCCAACAGCAGATAGACGAGGACGCCGTTGTTCGCCTCGGTATCCCAGACGCCCAGGTCGGCAAACACCTCGATCGCCCGTTCGCGCGGCTGCATGTCCGCAACGAGCACATCGTCCCAGCCGAGTGAATCTTCGATGGCCACACGCAGTTCGGCGCTATGCCTGCGTTCGCCCGCGCCGATGACGGCCTCGATGCGATCGAGCGCGCTGGACGGAAACAGGCGCCTGGTGGTCCAGGGACCGGTGGTCACGTGACGCCACAAGCGTGGCAGTGAAGATCCGCTCATGAGTGGCGATGGCGAGCCGGCCACGCGCGCATCGTCGCGGCGGGCCCGCCAACAGTCGTCGGTATCGATGTCATCATGCGGCTCGCACCTCTTCCTGACCGGATTATGCCCGTTCCGGTTGAAGCGCGAGACGCCGACAAGGGCCGTCAGCTGGTGGCGACCGCCATCATGTGGACCTTGCCGCGCTGCGCCGATTCGGTGAACACTGGCATCTTGTCGAAGTTGAGGTAGCGGTAGATCTCTGCCGCCGACGAATCGATCTTGCGGGCGTAGGCCATGTATTCGTCGACCGTCGGCAGACGGCCGAGAATCGCAGCCACGACGGCCAGTTCGGCGGACGACAGGAAGACATCCGCACCCTGCCCCAGGCGGTTCGGAAAATTCCGCGTGGAGGTGGACACGACCGTCGACTTGGCGAGTACGCGCGCCTGGTTGCCCATGCAGAGCGAACAGCCGGGCATCTCGGTGCGAGCGCCCGCGGCTGCGTAGGTGTTGTAGAAACCCTCCTCCATCAACTGCCGTTCGTCCATCTTGGTCGGCGGTGCGATCCACAGGCGACTCGGAATCACCTCGCCGGATGCTTTGAGCAGCATGCCGGCCGCGCGGAAATGGCCGATGTTGGTCATGCAGGAGCCGATGAATACTTCGTCGATCTTGCGGCCTGCCACTTCGGACAGTGGCTTCACGTCGTCGGGATCGTTCGGACAAGCGAGCAAGGGCTCGGTGATCGTCGACATGTCGATCTCGATCACTTCGGCGTATTCGGCATCCTCGTCGGCGCGCAGCAGGACCGGGTTTTCCAGCCAGGCTTCCATCGCACGCGCGCGTCGCTCGAGCGTCCGCTTGTCGTCATACCCGCTGTCGATCATCCAGCGCAGCATCACGATGTTCGAGCGCAGGTACTCGGCAACCGAATTCTCGGACAGTTCGATCGTGCAACCGCCCGCCGAGCGCTCTGCCGTCGCATCCGAAAGCTCGAACGCCTGTTCGACGGTGAGGTCGGGCAACCCTTCGATCTCGATGATCCGACCGTTGTAGACGTTCTTCTTGCCTTTCTTCTCGATGGTCAGCAGACCGCGCTTGATTGCCTCGTACGGGATCGCATTGACCATGTCGCGCAGCGTGATGCCGGGTTGCATCCTGCCCTTGAACCGGACCAGAACGCTCTCGGGCATGTCGAGTGGCATCACGCCCAATGCGGCGCCGAACGCGACCAGACCCGAACCGGCCGGAAACGAAATGCCGAGCGGGAAACGCGTATGCGAATCACCGCCGGTACCCACCTGATCGGGCAACAGCATGCGATTGAGCCAGCTGTGAATGATGCCGTCGCCCGGGCGCAGCGACACGCCGCCGCGGGTGCGGATGAAATCGGGCAGCGTGTGCTGGGTCTCGATGTCGACCGGCTTCGGATAGGCGGCCGTGTGACAGAAGGATTGCATCACCAGATCGGCATTGAATCCGAGGCAGGCGAGTTCCTTCAACTCGTCGCGCGTCATCGGGCCGGTGGTGTCCTGGCTGCCGACCGTGCCCATGCGCGGCTCGCAGTAAGTGCCCGGGCGCACGCCGTCCGAGCCGCAGGCCTTGCCCACGACCTTTTGGGCCAGCGTGTAACCGGCCTTGGACTCGGCGACATCGTCGGGCAGGCGGAACACCTTGCTGCGCGCCAGGCCCAGATACTCCCGTGATTTAGCGGTAAGGGTGCGCCCGATGATCAGCGGGATGCGCCCGCCAGCATGCACTTCGTCGAGGATCACCTCGGTCTTGAGCGAGAACTCGGTGATCAGCTTGC
>JBGSTN010000968.1:0-4258 GCA_041736455.1 Burkholderiaceae bacterium
CTTCGGGCGCGACCGGTTCGGGCGCAAAAAAGGGTCGATGGTCGCTGCCCAGTTCATGACGCACCAGCCAATGCATGGCGCCGCGCGCCAGCGGATCGACCCGATGACGGATCTGCCAGCGCCGGTGTTCGCGCAGCAGGCCACTCGCATGCTGCAGTGGCTGGCGAAACGGCACCAGCAGCAGGGCCTGCGGGAAGGCCTCGCGCAGAGCCGCCAGGCGCAGAATGTGATTGTTGTTGCGCGACAGATAGCGATTACGCTGATAGCGCACCAGCACGTTGCCTACGTAGCGGCGAAATGCCGCGACCGTCTTGTCGGGCACGTCGATACGCGCGAGGTAGTCGGGATGGATGTACTGTCGGCCGCAATGGACTCGCCAGAAGACTTCGTCGAGTGCCGCAGGATTTCCGGGGTCGGCCACTGCCGACTCGAGTCGACGCATCCAGTCGCGGCCGGCGAACACCGCCAGTACGCGGCTCACGCTGGCCCACAGGTTGGGCGCCATCACGAACGGCATGTCTCGATAGGTCAGTGAACAGAAGTCGCCCTGACTGCGAATCAGATGCGCGAGCTGACGACTGCCGGCGCGTCCCAGTCCCGCAATGAAGACATGCTTGCCGTCGGCCGGCGCGACGACCTGCCGCGTCTCCGGTCGCGCAAAACGACTGTCGACATCGAACAGTGTTTCGCCAAGAACCGGTGACGCGAGCGCGACGCGATGAAAAGTGCGGACCAGAGGTCCAACCGTTGTCGTACTCATCACGGTTTCTCCAGGAGAGGAATGGGCGGAGAATACGCCGCGAGACCGACGGTTTCATTCATCATCGAACGCGAACGGGTATCGGAGTGTCAGGCACGCAAGTGTTGGTAACCGATCGGCCAGCGCCGTTGCAGGCGCTTGCAGATGCAAGAAATCGATCAGTCGAACCAATGATCGACCCAAGCTCGTGCTTCGAGCAGGCTGCCGAGAACGGCCAGGCTCCGTTGTCGCACGTGGCAGTCCGGCTGCTGCAGATCGGGCACCACCACCACACCCATACCGGCCGCCAGCGCACCCATCGCGCCGGCACGCGAATCCTCGAACACGAGGCAGCGATGCGCCGGTACGGCAAGCCGCCTGGCCGCTAGCAGGAAGAGATCGGGCGCCGGCTTGCCGTGCACGACCTCGTCGCCGCCATTGACCGCCACGAAACGCTGCAATACCTCGACAGCCGCCAGTCGCTCCTCGACATGGACACGTTGCGTGGACGAGGCGACGCCGATCGGCACACCACGCGCGGCGATGGCTTCGAGCAGGTCCGCCACCCCCGGCTTCAAGGGAAAGCAGCCGGCCGCACGCATCGTGTCGATGTCGCGCCGCGTGGCGGCCACGATGGCCTCGTACAGCAGGGGATCGCCGATCCCGTCACGCAGCAACCGCTCGCTGTCCACACGGTTGCGTCCGATGACCTGCGAATAGGTCGCCAGGCTGAACTGCACGCCGTGACGTTCGCAATTGGCCAGGAACAGATCGCGAATCGGACGTTCGGAATCGATCAGCAGGCCGTCCATGTCGAAGATGGCCGCCGAGTACGGCGGCACGGCCGTCGAAGGCGGTGCCGGGTTCATCGGTGACGGAAAACCGGCGCGCGCTTTTCCAGGAAGGCCTGCACGCCTTCGGTTGCATCATCGGTATGGAAGATACGTCGCACGGCCGCCTCCTCCGCTGCCAGACCAGTGGCATCCACGCAATCGCCCGATGCCGCGACGCAATCGCGAACCGCATCGATCGCCAGTTGACCGAAGCAGGTGAACTCACCGGCGAACGTGATTGCCTGATCGAGCAACGGACGCGCCGGATGCGCGATCCGCGTCACCAGACCCATCGCCAGCGCCTCGGTCATCGTGACCGCGCGGCCAGTGAGCATCATTTCCAGCGCGCGGTCGCGCCCCACCATGGCCGGCAGGAACTGCGTGCCGCCATAGGCGGGGATCAACCCGAGTTTGATCTCGGGCAGCGAAACCTTCGCATGCGGCAACGCGATACGGAAGGTGCACGCCATCGCCAGTTCGAGCCCGCCCCCGAAGGCCAGACCGTTGAGCGCGGCGATGCTGAGAATGCGCGATTGCGACAAGCGAAACATCAGCGTACGCGCCATCGTGTTCTTGGCCAGCCGCGCCGCCGCGTCCATGCCGCGAATCTCGTTCAGGTCGGTCCCGGCGCAGAATGCCCGGTCACCGGTTCCGATGATGATCAGCGCGCGACCGGCACCGGCCTCGAGCTTGGTGAGCGTCTCGGAAAGACCGTCGAGCACTTCTCGAGTAAGGGCATTGAGTCTGGCCGTGCGATCGATGCGAAAGACATGAACGTCGGCGTCGATCCGTTCGACGACGAACGACGGAACGGCGACCGACGCAGCAACGGTCGTCGGCGCCGGCCCCTCGTTCGATGGTCGAGTCGTCGTGGATGGTGAAGTGGTCGCTGACGCTTCAGCAGGAGGATGGCTGTCACGCACGTTCGTTTTCCTTGGCAGGGGATGGATCGAACAGGCCTGCGCTCACCGAGAATCCGACTCGCACGCCCGCACCCGTATTCTCGGCGAAAGCGACGCCGCCATGGAATTCGGCGATCAGGCGTACCAGGTAGAGGCCCAGCCCCAGATGGCTCTGGTCGCGCGCGCTCGAATCGCGCACCGACACCATCGATTCGAACAGACTCTCGGTCATCTGGTCGGGCAGGGGTCGACCGGTGTTGCACACCGAGAGGATGAACCCCGGCCCCTTTCGAAAAGCCGGCGCGACATCGTCGGCAGTCGCGAGTTCGAGCACGATGGCCGAACCGGGCGACGCGAAATCGACCGCGTTGGCGACGAGCTTGTCCAGTGCCTGCGCGATCGGCTCGGGCAACACCATCGCCCAGGCGGGTTCGACATGCAGCGCCAGCTCGAAACGCAGCGCATTCGGGTGTTGCGACCAGGCCGACGCGTAGGCTTCCGCCAGACTGCGCAGCAATGCCGTGAGATCGACCCGTTCGAGTTGCGAATCGGCCATCATCGACTCGAGACTCGCCGCCTCGCTCATGCTTGCGACGATCTTCTCCAGACGCACGGTGCCGCCCAGCGCACGATTGACATAGGCATTGTCGTGATCGGACAGGTTCTCGAGCGACGATCGCACCACCATGATCGGTGTGCGCAGTTCATGGACCAGGCGCGCCCGCAGATTGGCGAGATACTGCTGGTGCTCGCGCAGCCGCCCGAGGACGCGTTCGTAGCCGAGTGCCAGCGCCCCCACTTCGTCGTGCCAGCGAAGTCGCGGAATGCTGCCGACCACCCGGCCACGTGCATCGATCGCAGCATCGGCCGCCTGCCGCAGCCGCACGATCCGGCTCACGGTAAGGCTGGTCAGCGTGAATACCGCGAACGCCGTGAGCAGGATCGCTGCGGCCGCCAGAAGGGCCAGCCATTGCAGCGCACCCTGGCCGGTAGCCAGATCACTGCCGTCTCCCTGCTCGAGTACGAGCGCACCGGCCACCCGATCGTTGTACCAGATCGGATGAGCACTCGTGGTCAGCCAGAACGGCGAACCGTCGCGCTCGACCACACGCAGGCTCTGCTGTGCCGGAAGCCCAGTCAAGGCGGATGACAACGGCGACAGGTTCTGATCGATCGCGTTGAAATCAGCGCTCAGGCCGACGACGAAGGTCAGCAGGCGAGCCGCCATGCGATCGAATATTCCGCCTGCCGCCGTCGGTGGCTGCGCGAGACTTCCCAGACGTGCGAGCAGCCTGCCTTCGCGATCATAGACACCCACCCGAACCCCTGCGCGCTCGAATCCGCGAATCGCGTTCGACCAGAGCGACTCCAGTTCCGCTGCACGAAGCTTTTCGACCGCATTGCCCCCGAGCAACGGTTCGGTCAGGGCGAGCAGCGGCGAGGTTGCGACCGCTTCCAGCTTGCGACTGGCCTGATAGTCGACATCGAGGGCTTCGATACGCAGGAAGCGAATTTGCGCCGGCAGCGCAAACTCGGCGAGCCAGCCTTCACGCGTACTGTGCAATCGCGTCACGACCTCCTCGAGGGTATCGGCGCGCTCTCCGGCCATCACGATCAGGCGATCACCATCCAGCACGCGTCGCGAGATCTCATCGGTCGTCACCGCGACGTAGCGCTCGTCGCGCGCTTCGATCAGCACGAAAAGATGTTCGGGCTGTTCCTGGCTGCGCGCCACGGCGAACTGCATCGCCAGCGTCGAGGCCGGCGCGTCTCCCTGCGGCGTG
>JBGSTN010000975.1:0-2177 GCA_041736455.1 Burkholderiaceae bacterium
AGCCGGTGACTGTGATAGTGACGGCATCGATCCGCTCCGTTGCGTTCGCGGTGATGACGGGTGCCGGCTGCGCACGGGCCGGCTCGACGGCAACTGCCAGCGCAGCCGCGACCACGAACGTCAGCGCGACCAGCGAGATCGATCGAAGGGCCACGATCCGCATGCCCCCCGTCACGAACCTTCCGAAGCGAATTGCCATACCGCCACCGGTAGGCCCAGGAGCACCAGCAGCGCGAGCAGGACGACCCTGCCGTCCCGGGTCAGCAATCCGGCAGCGAAAAGCGCAATCACGCTCGAGGCGATCGAGCCGGAGGTGGGTATCAGTTCCAGGAACGGCATGAAGAGGGTCAGCACAAGGATCAGGCCCAGAGGCAGGAAGAGCCAGGGTCGGTGGACCAGGAAGATCAGTCGAGCCTTCAGATGCCCCTCGACGAACCTCACTGGCTTGCGCAACCATCGGATTCCCTTGCAAAGCATCGCGCTGGACATGCGTCGCCGACTGATGAACCGGGGTAGCCACAGGCTCTCCCGACCGATGATCATCTGGACGACCAGGCAGAAGACGATGACAGCGACCGTCGCGGTGATGCCGGGAATTGCGCTTGCAGGCGAGACCGAGATCAGCGAAAAGATGAGCATCAACGAGGCAAAAGACTGGTGGCCCAGTTTCTCGACCACCTCCTCGACACTGACGGTTTCGCTACCAGCCGAGCTCTCCAGCTGGTCGAGCACGTTGCTGAGCGCGTAGTTCGCTTCCCCGGCCATCTTTCATCCTGATGAACGCTGCCAATCGTCGACACCCGCCGAGCGCGATGGTTCAGGCCCCTATGAGAACGATCGACGCGACCCGTTCAGAACACACCGACCCCTTGAAGAGGAGTCAGCTGAGCAAGGTGTGTGCCTATCAACAAGCGGCTGTTCAGTTTCGCCGTGCCAGACCTTCCGAGTGGCGCGTTCCCGCTCTTTGAAAAGCAGGCAAGCATGCCAGTACCGATTTCCGGCAATCGAATCCACGTCGTGATGCGGTACGGTTTCTGCTGACGTGACGATCCATCCTGCCGACGTGACCACGCATGTCGTGCAGGGGAGACGCTGCGTGCGCAAATTTCCGATCGAATACAGTCGGCCGCGCAGACGTCATGACGTTCCTTCCAAAGCAAGGCACTCGCATTCGGTACCGCAGGATGATCAAAACTTTGCGAGGAAACTATTCGCCGGTTGGCGAGGCGGTTATTCCGCAGAATGTCGGTTGGCAGCTCTCATCGAGCGACGTTGCCATGGCCGCAGGATGTGTTTCCGATGGCCGAGTGGGCACTTTGCATGATCAGCGTGTACCCTGGCCCATGGTCATCGTTTCATCGAGGCGATAGCATTCGCCATGGCATCGTACGAACAGGCGCGATGAGCGCAGACAAAGGAGGAGCACATGACACGAAGATTTCGATGGATCACGGGCGGGCTCGCACTGGCACTCGGGTTCATGATTACCGGTTACACGTCGGAGTCCGCAGCGGCGGACGCGAAGACCAGCGCAGACACGAAGACGATCCCAGACACGGTGATGGAGGAGTTCAATATTCCGTCCTCGGATCCAGGCATCGAACTGTACGTGCGCAACCGCCGGCCCGCCGGCGTGTCGAGCTTCGACGCGCGGCACATCGTGCTGTTCGTGCACGGTGCCACCTATCCGGCGGAAACCGGCTTCGACATCGATCTGCCAGGCGGTTCGTGGCTCGAATTCGTGGCCCGTCGGGGCTTCGATGCCTACCTGGTCGACGTGCGAGGCTACGGCAAGTCCACCCGCCCGCCAGTCATGTCCCAGCCGCCCGCGAACAACCCGCCATTCGCCGACACCACCGACGCGGTGAAGGACGTGGGCGCCGCAGTCGACTTCATTCGCAAGCGTCGCGGCGTCGATCGAATCAACCTGGTCGGCTGGTCGTGGGGCACGGCGATCATGGGCACCTACACAGCCTCGCACAACGACAGCGTCCAGAAGCTCGTGCTGTATGCACCGCTCTATGCGATCCAGAACGCACCGCCGATCTCGGGCACCGGCGCATATCGCAGCGTCGAGCGCGAGCCCGCTCGCGCGCGCGGCATCCCCGGGATACCGACCGACAGGGTCGAGGAGATCAGCCCGAGGGCCTGGTTCGACCAATGGTTCGACGCCAACC
>JBGSTN010000999.1:0-7765 GCA_041736455.1 Burkholderiaceae bacterium
CGGATTCATTCCGGGAAAGGGCGAGGGCATGAGATTGGCTCCGGCGGAGTGTCGAACTAGTGGTCATTATACCACGTGCTCAAGCTCAGCGCCTTGGCACGTCCGCCAGCGCGTCTCGGGTATGTTAGAATCCAGCCGAACGGTACTAAACGGGAGCGCAGTTATGAACATTGGCGGAATGTCTCGATTCGTGCTCGGCACGGTTTGTTTTGTTTGTGCGATGCCGACCCTACCGACAGCCGACTCTCGCGCTGCCGAGCCGCTCACGCTCACGGGGCGTGTCCGCGCGATCACGGACGGCAGTTTCCGGGTGACAGGTCCGATGATGACCGGCGCGCTGGTCAATTGTGGACGGACCGTCGTGCTCGACACCGGACCGCTGCAACTGGTGATCGCCGAGAACAGGGTCGAACCATTCGACCTCGGCGTGTTCACTCATTGCGGTCTCGATCCGCTGTCGGCCGACTATATCCTGCTGTGGTCACGACAGCATTTCCGCGCCGGCTTCGAACCCATCGCCGAGGACGTCCTGATGATGGCCGGTCCTGGGGTCTGCAGCTCGGATTACGGTCAGTTTCCCTACCAGCGCATTCGCCGACCGATCTATCCGCTCGATCAGGATGCCACGCCTGATCCGACGCAAGGTCCTGGCACGAATCAATAACCGCGCGGAGCCGTCTCGCCGCGATCGAAGTCTATCTCCACCTTGGCGCCGTTCGGATCGTGGAAAAACAGTTGCCAGGTCTCGTAGCCCGGGAGGCGGCGCAAGGCGAATTCGATCTTCGCCTCCGTCAATCGGGCAACAGTCTTCTGCAGGTCCGCCCCGAAGAACGCCATGTGATCGATGACACCGGCAATCAGCCGTGTCGACGGTTGCTCGGCGATGATATGCAGCATCGCCTGGTCGCCGCCGGGCGTGTAGAGCCAGGCCCCCGGAAACGTGAACGGGGGGCGCGGACCCGGCACCAGCCCGACGAAGCGCTCATAGAAGGCTAGGGTGGCGGGCAGGTTGTCTGTCAGGATCGTGAAATGGTCGACTCGGGTCACGGACATGTCGAAGCTCCTGCTTGATACCGAATGGGGTCTGGAGACTCAGAATTGCAGTGACAGACTCTGGTGCCCCGACTTGCAGGCGGCGATATACAACGCCTGGTCGTCGGTCAGCCGGGACTGCACACGCGCCCCAAGGGTATCCCTGATTGTGTCGGCGTAGGCAGAGAGATTCGGTTGGATTTCCGACGCGGCACGCTTGCGCCAGATCAGCTGTTCGTCGAGCGCCGCGACGGCTTTCTCGGCGTTGGTCAAGGCCTTCGCCTTGTCGGGAGTGCGGGAACGCAGCGCGCCCCGTGCGCTCGACAGGGCGCTGCGGATATCGGAAGTGCCTTCGATCGCGCGCACCTGATCGAAGAGTTCGCTTACCCGTTCGGCAAGCGCAGACGGCTCCGCGTTGGCAAACTCGCCGGGCAGTGCCCTGATGCGTGGCTCGAGCGCCAGCAGCGCATCCGAGCCGCGCAGGGCAGCGAGGGTCGTCGCCAAGGCTTCGAATGAGCCGTCGGCTGCGCGGCGGTAAGCATTTCTGGCTTTGCGCTCGGCATCGTTCAGCGCATTGAAGGCCTTGCTCTGCGCAGCCCACTCGGCCGGTATCTTCTCCTTCAGGGCGACGAGCTGGGTTTCGAGCGATTCGATCCGGCGGTCGAGTCGGACCCGGGTCGTCTCCGCGTCGTCCCCTCTGAGACGGCTCAGGTCCGTCCTGGCGTCGTCGAGGCGACGCTCGACCTTGCGGATGTCCTCTTCGACCTCGCGCACCTGGTCGTGCAACGGGAGGTAGGCGGGCGCCGCATCGTTGACGACCTGTTCGGCCTGCAATGCCTCACGAAGCAACGCCATTGCCTTCTCCGCATCGTCGAACGACGCGGAAAGGTCTTTCTGCATGCTCTTGGGCAGAGCACTCAGGTCGAATCTTCGCGCCGACTCGATCGCGGCGACAATGGTCGGGCCTCGCGATTCGAATTGCTCGCTGACGTATTTCTCGAGACAGTACTGCAGCGACGGATTGCGCGGCGGCGGGGCCGTGTCGGCAGTGAGCGACACCCGTGTCGGCAGATAGTTGACCAGTGACGGGGTATAGCCGGCGATGGCCAGAGCGAGTAGCTGCAAGGCGATGAAAGGAATCACGCCCTTGTAGATGTCGAGCGTCCGGATCGCCTTCGGCGCAACACCGCGCAGATAGAACAGGGCGAACCCGAAGGGGGGCGTCAGGAATGAAGTCTGTATGTTCAAGCCGATCATCACGCCCAGCCATACGGCGGTCACGTTGGCCGAAGGGTCTGCAAGGAGGATCGGTGCGACGATAGGCACGACGACGACCGCAATCTCGATGAAGTCGAGGAAGAAGCCCAGAACGAAGATCACGCCCATCACGATGATGAACTGCGCCCAGAAGCCACCCGGCAGCGCCAGCAGAAAGTCGCGCACCACTTCCTCGCCGCCAAACGCTCTGAAGGCCGCAGTGAGGAGCGCGGCCCCCATCAGGATGATGAACACGAGTGACGTCGTCTTGGCGGTCGCGACCATCACCTGGTGCAGTGTCCGCTGCACCCGGAACGTTCGCCAGAGGCTCCATAGCAGCGAGAAAGACAGCAGCGCGACGCAAACGGTCGCAAGGGTCACGCCCAACCGGTCGGACTCGCTGGTGATCGACTTCAGGTTGACGTGGTAGTTCGACAATACCCAGGCGAGCCCGGCGACGGCCAGGATGCCGATGATCGCCGGCACGAACTGCGTGCGCCTTCCGTCGTGGAGTCGGTAGCCTGCCATGATGATCGCGCCCACCGCGCCGATCGCCCCGGCCTGGTTGACGGTCGCCACGCCACCGATGATCGAGCCCAGGACCATGAAGATCAGCAGCAGGGGCGGAACGAGCGTGACGAAGATCCTGAACAGCACGGCGCGATCGAGGGACTCCTCGCGCGGCACGGCAGGGGCGATCGTCGGCCTGACGAACGCGATGACGAGAATGAAGGCCATGTAGAGGAGCACCAGCACCAGACCTGGCACGAGCGCGCCGAGGAACATCTCTCCGGCGCTCGTCGACGTGACGCCGAGTTCCGTCGGCATCGTCGGTTGACCCGTTGCCGCCCGGTACAGGTTGCCGCGCGTCGTCCCTGCCTGGTCGACGGCGCTGGACAACTGGTCGGCCAGGATGATCAGGACGATCGATGGCGGGATGATCTGGCCCAGGGTGCCCGAGGCCGCGATGGTTCCACAGGACAGGGACTTGCTGTAGTTGTTGCGCAGCATTGCCGGCAGCGAGATCATGCCCATCGCGACCACCGTGGCGCCGACGATGCCGGTGGTTGCCGCGAGCAGGGCACCGACGAAGACCACCGAAATGCCGAGGCCGCCCCGCACCGGACCGAACAGTTGCGCCATCGACATCAACAGGTCTTCAGCGATCTTGGAACGCTGCAGCATGATGCCCATGAAGATGAACAGCGGGATCGCAATCAGCGTGTCGCGCTCGACTTCCCAATACACGCCGCGCAGATTGGTGACCCCTGCGCTGAGCCACTGCGTCGGTCCTCCCTGATAGAAATAGGCCGACGCGTCACCCTCGAACAGATAGCCCGACCCGGCCGCCGCGCCGATGGCGAGGATCGCCGCGCCAGGCAGCGCGAAAGCGACGGGGAATCCCGACGCCAGGGCGAAGACCATCAAGGCGATCAGCAGTAGGAGGAAGTACGTTTCCATGCGCGCAGTGTTTCCGGGAAAGTCACGTGTATCGGTGCCGCTCGATCGGCTCTTTCAGCGCCGGCTTACGACGCCGGCCGTTCGACTAATGTCCTATGGGTTCGGATGGCGTCCGTGCGCCGACCTCGTTGCGATAGTCAGCCACCGACTCGAGCAGATAGCTCGTGAACTGGACGAGCATCAGGATGGCGAACATGCCGAGGAGGCCTGCCATCAGGTATTTGACATACAGCCCGAATCCCGCCTGGGAGATCTCGTAGTTCAGCATCGGGCTGTTGATGATCGCCGCCCGGTTCGACATGCCGATGATGATGATCGTCCAGCAGAACGTGATGCCGAAGAGAACGGATCCCCAGATGTTGAAGAAGGCCTTCGTTCGCGACTTGAACGACGCGTACAGTACGTCGACCCGGACGTGCCCCTCTTCATAAAGCGTGAAAGCACTCGCGAACAGGAACAGCGCCGCATGCCAGAACCGCACGAGATCGCCCATGTACGACTGCTCGTACGAATAGACGAAACCCATGATGACGATAGCGAACTCGGACAGCACGACGAGCAGCGTCAGCCAGATGAAGCCGAGGCTGCGCGTGAAGAACGCCAGCACGAAGCCAAGCAGGATCAGCGGCATATGAAGATAGGGGCCGCGAAAATGTGCTCGATTCATCTCGTTGGCAAGCGCGTCGCCGAGCAGCGCCCCCAGCGAGTTCTCGACGCGCAACGCCGAAACGACCGTATCGCCCACGCCGACCAGCAGGATCGCGAAGAACGCCGCACGCGCGAGATACATGCTGAAGTTGTTCAGAACCGCGCTGTCGGCGCGCAGGCTGCGGTTGGCGGTACGCACGACCAGAGCGGTGGCAGCAGCGATGCTCGCGATGTAGATCGCCAGCTGCACGAAACTCAACGCAGAGGCATCGCCACCGATCAGGGGTGAAATGCCCGGCCAGTCGCGGGCTGCCGTCAGATAGTTGTTGACCAGGAACGCGGCGAGAGTCGCCATCATGCCCCACGCGAACGTACGCACCATGATGGCCGGTCGTGCTGCGACAGGAGTCGTGTCTGCGGTGTCCATCGTTTGCCTCCCATCCTATCGTGAAACAGGACGGGGATCCTGCCCGTCCTGTGCCCTGCTGCGCGTCGTCCCGAACCGATCCGTCGCCGGAACGACGCCCGTTGACGAATCAGATGCCGAGCACGCGATTGCGCTGGTTGCTGTAGCCGATCTCGCCCAGTTTCTGGTAGCCGGCGAGCTCCTTCAACGCCTTGTCGTAATCGTCGACGATCTGCTTGGCGAGCGGGCTGTGCTGGCGAGTTTCCTCTTTCACTTCCGCCCAGCCTTCGCCGAAGCTGTCGTAGATCTCGTCGGAGAACGTCCGGACCTTGACACCATGGTCATTGATCAGCCGGTTGAGATATCGGCCGTTCAGCGCCTGGGCTTCCTCGTAGCCGTTGGCATTTTCCTCGTTGCATGCGGCCGTCAGGATATCCTTCTCCCATTTCGACAAGCTGCCCCAGAACTTCGTGTTCATCCCGAAGGCGATGCCACCACCCGGCTCGTGGAATCCCGGCGTGTAGTAGAACTTCACGGCTTCATAGAACTTCATGAAGTAGTCGTTGTAGGGGCCGACCCACTCGGTGGCGTCGATGGAACCCGAGACCAGGTTCTCATAGATCTGGCCTCCCGGCAGGGACACCGGCGAAGCGCCCAGCTTCGCCAACACATCACCACCCAGACCCGGCATCCGGAATTTGAGACCTTTCAGATCGTCGGCGGAATCGATTTCCTTCTTGAACCAGCCCCCCATTTGCGTGCCGGTTCCTCCGCACGAAATCGACTTGATGCCGAACTCTCCCGAGAGCTTGTCCCACAATGCCTGCCCACCCAGGTACTTGACCCATGCATTCCACTCGAGGCTGGTCATGCCGAAAGGAACGGCGGTGAAATAGGCGAGTCCGGGATGCTTGCCTTTCCAGTAGTAGTCGGCACCGATATAGGCTTGCGCATTGCCGGCCGCGACTTCATCGAACACGTCGAATGCGCCGACGCGCTCGCCGGCGGCGAAGTACTTGGTCGTCAGGCGGCCTTCGGACAATTCGGGGATGCGGGCTGCAAGACGCTGGGCCGACAATCCGAGCCCCGGGAAATCGCGCGGCCACGTCGATACGATCGTGATTTCCTTCTTTCCCTGCGAAATTGCGGGTGCGGCGATCGTTGCTGCTGCGGTACCTGCGCCAGCTACGGCGGCAGATCTCAGGAACTTGCGTCGTTGCATGTTGTCTCCCTGTTATTGAATTGATGAATCGAGGTGAGTCATCCAGTCGGTGTTTTCGGACAGAGACCCGGCTTTCGCGGCGCAGTGTAACGGAATTTCCCCGCCGTGTTTGCAACTGGCAAGCCGTCAGGGCCCATTCCCGCACCCAGTGCACAGGGCATTTTCCCTATGCACCAACTACTGGCGCGCGGTGTTCGTTGGTGCGCCGTTCTACGACGTTCCGGCGAGCCGCTGGTGCGCCGCGGCAATTGCTTCGCGCACTCGGCGCGGCGCGGTTCCGCCCGGGTGATCCCGTGCGGCCACCGAAGCATCGAGAGTGAGGGCGGCGCTGACATCGCTGTCGATCAATGTCGAAAAGCCTTTCAATTCATCCAGGCCAAGGTCGGCAAGATCGATGCTGCGTTCGCTTGCTGCTCGAACCGCGCGTGCCACGATCTCGTGAGCTTCGCGAAACGGCATGCCGCGACGCACGAGGTAGTCGGCCAGGTCGGTCGCCGTGGCGAAGCCTTGCGCTGCTGCTGCCCGCATTCGGGCGCGGTCGACCGTGATGCCTGGAATCATGTCGACGAAGATCCGCAATGTGTCGCGCAGCGTGTCGGCGGCATCGAAGAGTGGTTCCTTGTCTTCCTGGTTGTCCTTGTTGTAGGCGAGCGGTTGTCCCTTCATCAGCGTCAGCAAGGACATCAGGTCGCCGTAGACGCGACCGGTCTTGCCACGTGCCAGTTCCGGGACATCCGGATTCTTCTTCTGCGGCATGATCGACGAACCGGTGCAGAACCGGTCGGGCAGGCGGACGAACCCGAATGCGGGTGACATCCACATCACCAGCTCTTCCGACAGGCGCGACACGTGCATCATGCAGACGCTCGCCGCGGCGCAGAACTCGATCGCGAAATCCCGATCGGATACCGCGTCGAGCGAATTCGCGGCGATCGAATCGAAACCGAGCGTCGCGGCCACCTGCTGCCGATCGATTGGAAACGTCGTGCCGGCCAGCGCGGCTGCGCCCAGCGGCAGCCGGTTCAAGCGACGCCGGCAATCGATCAGACGCTCGGCGTCGCGCGCGAACATCTCGACGTAGGCGAGCAGGTGATGCCCGAAAGTGACCGGCTGGGCCACCTGCAGATGGGTGAATCCGGGCATGATGGTGTCGGCGTGCTGCTCTGCGAGTCCGAGCAGAGCTCGCTGCATGTCGCCCAGCAGCGCGAGAAGGCCGTCGATCGCATCGCGCAGCCAGAGACGGATGTCGGTAGCCACCTGGTCATTGCGCGATCGACCGGTATGGAGCCGCTTGCCGGCATCGCCGACCAGGCTTGTCAGCCGGGCCTCGATGTTGAGATGGACGTCCTCCAGCGCCTGTGACCATTCGAACGTGCCGTTCGCTATCTCATCTGCGATCAGACTCAAGCCCCGTTCGATCTCGGTCAGATCAGCGGTTGAAATGATGCCCTGACGGGCAAGCATTCCGGCATGCGCCAGTGAACCTTGAATGTCGTTCGCGGCCAGCCGTCGGTCGAACTCGACCGACGCGGTGTAGCGGGCGACGAGTTCGGCCGTTGGTTCGCTGAAAAGCGCCGACCATCCGGAAGTCTTGTTTGAGAGTTGGTCAGACATGGAATTTGTCGAGAAAAGACAACAAGTTAAGCGAGTTTCGCTGGTCACCGGATTGTAACGCTCGCTATGCTCGGTCCACATAATCATCACTCTCCTCCGATCGCAGATTCATGCATTCACCGGCA